>JBGQCE010000048.1:0-11093 GCA_041495185.1 Bradyrhizobium sp. | reverse complement strand
GCATTTGCATGCCCAATATCGCGCCATTGTTGCTTGACCCCGGAGCCTGACGCGACGAAGTTGCGGCCGTGCACGCCCCCTCCGATCACAAAGATTCGCCCCTCTTCATCCCGGACTCGCGTCAGGCCTGGGTGCGGCTGGCGCTGGCGCTGGTGATCGGTTCGATCGGCAGCGTCGGCATGTGGTCGGTCGTGGTCGTGCTGCCGGTGGTGCAGCCTGAATTTGGGGCGACGCGTGGGGCGGTGTCGCTGGCCTTTACGCTGACCATGCTCGGCTTCGGGTTCGGCGGCGTCGTCACCGGCAAGATCACCGATCGATTCGGCATCGTGGCGGCGATGGCGCTCAGCATCGCCTTTCTTGGCTCGGCCTATGTTCTCGCCGGCCTTTCGACCACGCTGTGGCAATTTATTGCTATATATTTCCTGATCGGGTTGGGAACCTCGGCAACCTTCGCGCCGCTGATGGCGGAGGCCTCGCACTGGTTCGAACGCTATCGCGGGTTGGCCGTGACCATCGTCGCCAGCGGCAATTATGTCGGCGGCACGATCTGGCCGCCGCTGGTCAATTGGGGAGTGCAGTCTTCCGGCTGGCGTACGACGCACATCGCGATCGGCATTTTCTGTACGGTGGCGATGACGCTGTTTCTGATACTGCTGCGCGCCCAGATCGGTAGCGAAAAGGTGCGAGATCACGAGAACGCACCGCCGCCGCGGGTCGACCTGCGGATCTCAACCAATACGCTGACGGTGATGCTGTGCATCGCCAGCATCTCCTGCTGCGTGGCGATGTCGATGCCGCAGGTCCACATCGTCGCCTATTGCGGCGATCTCGGTTACGGCGTGGCGCGCGGCGCCGAGATGCTGTCGCTGATGATGGCGTTCGGGGTCGTCAGCCGCATCGGATCAGGGTTTCTGGCGGACAGGATCGGCGGCATCCGCACCTTGCTGATCGGGTCGGTGGCGCAGGGCTTTGCGCTGTTGTTCTATCTGTTCTTTGACGGCCTCTCCTCGCTCTACGTCATCTCGGCGATGTTCGGCCTGTTTCAGGGCGGCATCGTCCCGAGCTACGCCATCATCGTCCGTGAATCGATGCCGGCCGCTGAAGCTGCGACCCGCGTCGGCATCGTGATTTTCGCATCCGTATTCGGCATGTCGTTCGGCGGCTGGGTGTCCGGCGTGATCTTCGATGCCACAGGCTCCTATGCCGCGGCGTTTATGAACGGACTGGCCTGGAATGCGGTGAACATCACCATCATGGTGGCGCTGTTGATCCGGGCGCGGCAGCGGCTCGCGATGGCGTAAGCCGGGTTCTCGCGTGAAGGCGGGGCAATTTCGGCGCGATTCTACTTGAGATTGAACACACGAGGGTACATCGTGAGCCGTCCGGAACGGAGGGGCACGAGATGGCGGGACAAGCATCGCGGTACGCAGCGCCCGGGAAGACGTGCGACATCGTATTAAAAGGCGGGATCACAAGCGGCGTGGTCTACCCGCTCGCGCTCGTCTCCCTCGCCGAAAAGTATCGATTTTCGAACATCGGAGGAACCTCGGCCGGAGCCATTGCTGCTGCCGCCGCGGCGGCAGCCGAATACGGACGCCACGCCGAGAACGCCGGTTTCGATCGGCTCGCAAAGATTCCGGAGGAGGTGGGGCGCAATCTTCTCTCCATGTTCCAGCCTACGCCGATCCTGAAACCGCTGTTCGACATCTTCGTCGCAATCCTGAAGGCGAAGGACGGGACGGCAGGAAAGCTGGCAATCGTCGCGGCGGTAGTCGGCGGTTACTGGCCAAGCCTGCTACTCGGTTTCCTGCCCGGCGCGGTCGTCGTCGCGGTCGCACTTTTCTATCACAGCGGCGCAGGATTCCTTCTCTTTGGCGCGCTGCTGGCGCTCATTGGTCTGTTGCTGGGATTCATTTTGCGCGTGTGGAAAGCGGCAAGCGTCGACCTTGTCGCAGATGAATTTGGCCTTTGTCCCGGTATCCGCCAGCCCTACGCTTCATTGGAGGGATTCACCGATTGGCTGGCGCGGCTGATCAATGAGGCCGCGGGATTCAAGGCAGGAGATCGTCCGCTCACCTTTGGCGATCTGGCCGCGCCACCGGATGGCCGGCCGCCCATTCAGCTTTCCATGATGACCACCAGCCTGATGGAGAAGTGTCCCTATACATTGCCGTTGCTGGAAGAACGCCGCTTTGTCTTTGAGAAAAGCGAGTGGGGCCGCATCTTTCCCGGCTGGATCATGGAGTATCTCACCGCCAAATGTGACCGGTTCGAGCCTCTCGCCGGAGAGACAGGGGAGTACTACTATTTCCCCGATGCCGCGCGGCTGCCGATCATCGTTGGGGCGCGGATGAGTCTGAGCTTTCCGTTGCTGATTTCCGGCGTGCCGTTGTGGCGCCGTGATTTCACGCTCAAGGAGGCCGAGCGAAACAAGCTGAGACCATGCCTGTTCAGCGACGGAGGTCTATCGAGCAATTTTCCAATTCATTTTTTCGATCACCTGATGCCGAACAATCCGACCTTCGCCATCTCGCTAGACGACTATGACGAGAAACGAAATTACAGCGATGTCTGGCTCCCACCCAACGACAACGCCAGCAGTGGAAGCCAGTTGCCCATTCTGCCCTTCAGTGGTCTGGGTGGCTTCCTGATGCGGCTGTTGATGTCGGCCAAGGATTGGCAGGACAATCTGCAGAGCATACTTCCCGGCTACCGGGAGCGCATCGTGCATGTCGTGCTCAAGCCGGAGGAGGGCGGACTCAATCTCGCCATGGACGAGGCGACGGTCGGCAAGCTCGTGGGCTACGGCAAGCTAGCCGGCGAAACGCTTTGCAATGAATTCGACATGGATGAACACCGATGGCGGCGTTTTCTGGTTGCGATGGCAAGGATGGAGGAGACGCTCGACGAGGTCGCGGACGCTTATGCAGGGGTGCCTGTTGCCCCTGAAACATTCAGGACCTTCCTGGCCCGCTACTCAGGGGCGCCGGAGCATTACAAGCAGCGCCCGCCTATATTGGCGGCGATGTTGAAGCGGGGGGAGGAACTGGCCGCCAGTGGCGTGGACTGGCGCGTGAAACCCACCATTCGTGATGGCAGCATCCCGAGACCGCCGACCCACCTTCGAATTACACCAAAATACTGAGGGCGGATGTCGGAAAATTCGGCGCGCTCTATACCCCCTGGCCTGCCTTGATCAGAACACAGCCGCTGATCTTGACGCTGCCGTCGGGCTCCAGCTCCAGCGTATACAGCGCCTCCCATGGCACGCCGTCGGCATCGACGATGTGAACCTGCTGGGCGATCTTGCCGTCGGAAGCGCGCGCTTCGCCAAATACGAAACTCTTGTGGCGATAGACCGGGGCATAGCTGTGCTGGACCATGCCCAGGAATAGATCGGCCTGGGGAAACACATCCCTGATGGCAGGCGCAGCGTAGGAATACGCCGCCGCCGCATCGTCGCGGCCAAGCGCTTCGACCTGGGAGCGGATCACGCCCTGCGCGGCGGCAACATCATCCGCGGCGCGTGCCGGTGCATTGAGACCGATCAGGAACGCGACGATCAGGACAAGAGCGCGCATGAAGAGGCTCCGTGGTCGATTGTTGTTGCGGCACCGCAAGGCTTCGAAAATCATGTCTGCGCGGAACGCCACGCGTCAGGTCGCGCCTTCCGTTCCAAGTGTGCAGCGACTTCTGAGATGAATCAAATGCCGGGCGCATGGAAGGCGATAAATTTTGCGTCACTCCACGGGAGTTCGGTCATGGCTCTCAAGGATATTCTTGTAGCATCCGGGGTACGGTTGCCACCCAAATGTCTTTAAGAAGGTAAAATGCCCAACGAACTGCCGTCGCTCACCTCGATCCATGGCCTCCACGAGGCTGATGTCCAGATCAGACTGAAGAGCGAAGGGTACAACGAACTGCCCCGGCCGGATCGGCGCACGCCGCTGCGGATCGTCCTTGAGGTGGTGCGGGAACCCATGCTGGCCCTGCTGCTCGGCGGCGGCGCGATCTATCTCGCGCTGGGCGACCTCAAGGAAGCCATCATCCTTCTCGTCTTTGCGACCATGTCCGTGCTGATCACGGTCATACAGGAAACGCGCACCGAGCGCGTTCTGGAGGCGCTGCGTGACCTTACAAGTCCGCGTGCGCTGGTTATTCGCGATGGCGTGCGCAAGCGGATCACAGGCCGAGAAGTCGTGCGCGGCGACGTTCTCGTGCTCGCCGAGGGAGACCGGGTACCCGCCGACGCGGTGATCATCGAATGCCGCGACTTGCAGACCGATGAATCTCTCCTGACGGGTGAATCAGTCCCCGTGCGCAAGACCGCGAGTGTCGGCGTCGGCGATTCCGAAACCCGGCGGCCCGGTGGCGATGACCTGCCATACGTGTTCTCCGGTTCGCTGGTCGTGCGCGGGACAGGAACAGGCGAGGTCATTGCGACCGGCATCCGAAGCGAAATCGGCAAGATCGGTCATTCGCTCAGCACGCTTGAGACGGAACCGCCGCGGCTGCAGGGTCAGACCCGCCGTCTTGTGCGCGTTTTCGCCGTGGCCGGAGGCGCGGTCAGTATCCTTGCCGTGCTGCTCTATGGCACCTTGCGCGGTGGTTGGCTCGATGCGGTGCTGGCGGGCATCGCGCTTGGCATGTCGATGCTGCCCGAAGAGTTTCCGGTTGTGCTTGCCGTATTCATGGCGATGGGCGCATGGCGAATCTCGCAGGCGAGGGTGCTGACGCGGCGGGCCGCAGCCATCGAAACCCTCGGCTCCGCGACGGTGCTTTGTTCGGACAAGACCGGGACGCTGACCGAGAACCAGATGATCATTGCCGAGCTGCAGCTCAAGGGTGGTGAGACCTTCCGGCCCGGCGAGACGCCCGGCACAACGATGCCGGAAAGCTTCCATAGACTGGCCGAGTGCGGAATCCTTGCCAGCGCGCGCGACCCGTTCGATCCGATGGACAAGGCGTTTCACATTCTCGGTCGCGAGCGGCTGGCCGAGACCGAACACCTGCGCGACCCGGAATGGAAGGTCGTTCACGGATATGGACTTCGCCCCGATCTGCTTGCGACGTCACAGGTCTGGCAACCATCCGACGGCAGTCAGCAGTTCGTCGTCGCGGCCAAAGGCGCGCCGGAAGCCATTGCGGATCTTTGCCACCTCGGCACCTCGGATCTTGCTGCGTTCAAGCACTCGGTGGACGCCATGGCCGCCGAAGGCCTGCGCGTACTGGGTGTCGCCCGCGCGTCCGTCGCGGCACAAGCATGGCCTGCCTCGCAGCATGATTTTGCGTTCGAGTATCTGGGGCTGGTCGGCCTCGCCGATCCGCTGCGCCGGAGTGTACCAGCCGCCGTCGGCGAGTGCCGGTCTGCTGGCATCAGGGTGGTGATGATCACCGGCGACTATCCGGCGACCGCCAAGGCGATTGCCCGGCAGGCCGGTCTGGACACCGACGATCTCGTGACCGGAGAACAGCTCGAAAGCCTGAGCACGGAAGAACTGGAGCAGCGCGTGCGAACGGCAACCGTGTTCGCGCGGATCATGCCCGAACAGAAACTTCGCATCGTCGATGCGCTCAAGGCAAACGGCGAAATCGTTGCCATGACCGGAGACGGCGTCAACGACGCGCCGTCCCTCAAGGCGGCGCATATCGGGATTGCCATGGGCGGCCGCGGGACGGACGTGGCACGAGAGGCATCTTCCATCGTGCTCCTCGACGATGATTTCGGCTCAATCGTCAAGGCGGTTCGGCTGGGTCGCCGTATCTATGACAATCTCCGCAAGGCGATGGGATTCATCTTTGCCGTCCACGTGCCGATCGCGGGGCTGGCAATCCTGCCGCTGCTGTTCGGCCTGCCGATTTTGTTTGGGCCGATGCACATCGCGTTTCTGGAGATGATCATCGACCCCGTGTGTTCGCTGGTTTTCGAGGCTGAAACGGAAGAGGACGATGTCATGAGCCGTCCTCCGCGTCCGCCGGATCAGCCGCTGTTTTCCGGCGCTCTCATCGGATGGAGCCTTGTGCAGGGAACGTTTGCGTTTGCGCTTGTCGCCGTCATTTACATCATTGCGCTAAAGCGCGGCATGCCGGAGCAGGAGGTGCGGGCACTGGCTTTCTTCTCGCTGGTGCTGGCCATTGTCAGCCTGATCTTCGTCAATCGCTCGTTCGGAGCGTCGCTGATTACGGCGCTGCGGCGGCCGAATGCCGCGCTCGCGCTGGTATTGGTGGCCGTTCCCGTGATGTTGGGTCTGACGCTTCTGTTCCCGCCCGTGAGCGCGCTGTTCCGCTTCGGACCGCTGCACCTCGACGACCTCGCATTGACATTGGGTGCTGGGATTGTCGTACTTGTTTCCCTGGAAGCTCTGAAGTCCGCATGGCGCGGGCGGCCTGCTCCTGCGTTGCGTTGATCATGACAATTGGGAACACAGACGATGCGATCGAGCTGCGTGTCGACGAGATCGCGCAGCTCTTTCATACCCTGGACCCGTTTCCGTTTCGGGAGCGCGACCTCGACCGCGAGGCGGAGGAATTCATCGTGGGTTGGGCGCGTGAAATGCCCGTTGACCAGCCCATCAGAATTATCGTCCATTTCCCGGAAAGCGAGGTTCAGAGCAAGGCTGCGCAGGATCTGGCCGAAGCCTTCCGCAGGTATTTCTCGTACCGGGCGACTGTCCTTCAGCGCGACCTCACCGAGCTGTTCCGGATTGGCCGCCGTTCCCTTGGCATCGGGGTGGTCGTATTGATCGCGTGTTTTGCAATGGCTCATCTCGCAAGCGGATTTGTCGAGAGGCCGCTCAGCCGGATGATCGAGGAGAGTTTCCTGATTCTGGGCTGGGTCGCGAACTGGCGCCCGCTCGAAATCTTTCTTTACGACTGGTGGCCTATCGCGCGACGGCGCGATCTGTATCGCCGTCTTTCCAGGGCAGTAGTCGACGCGCGGCCATTCCCGGCAGGCCAAACCAGCGCAGATGCTGCCGGCAAACCCGCGCCGGGGGTACTTCCGCCACGCTGACTAACGATTGATGGGCGGGGCGAAGTGATGAGGCTTTCGGCTCCGCTGGCGTATTGCTGTGCAAGCCGTTACCGTGGGTCCATGAACGAGATCGAAAAGTTTGTGCGAGCGTATGTTGCGTCGGCTGGAACGGACATGACGCTGGCCGCGACCTACTTTGATGAACCGGCGTCCTTCGCGGGGCCAAAGGGTTTTTTCCTGATGCAGACCAAAGCAGAGGTAGTCAAATTCCTTGATGGCCTTTTAACGACGGTGCGACCGCTCGGCTTCGCCAAATCAACCTGCGAATATCTCTCCACTAAGATGTTGAATTCCGCGACGGCTGCTATGCAGCGTAGTATTTGTGCGAAGGAAGTCAGATGACACAGAGTTACAGCGGTCGGGAGTAACCTATTTTCTGCGCAAAGGTGATGATGGTTGGAAAATTCGGCACGTGATGGTGACGGATGCCGAGCCGAAGCTGGCCGGACCGCGCGCCCGCCTTCGCCCGATGGGCTTCGGCGTGGCAGCCTTCGCTACGAAATGGCTCGCCGAGCCGAAGCTGGCGAAGCCAGCGAAGGCTGGTGGGCCCGGCAGGACTCGAACCTGCAACCAGACCGTTATGAGCGCAGGACTCTATCGGGAAATTCGAGCAAAATCAGCGTTTCTCGATCAAGATCATTCATGTTTGTGCGCGTTTGTTCACCGGGTTTCTGCCGGATAACTGGTGGCATAGAAGATCGCCGCGAACTGCCAACAGGGCCTCGACCGGACGGGTCTGCGTTTCGTCCGTCATGCCGCTATCGGGCTAAAAGCGGACTCGGCAAGGATAAGCCATTTCGGTAGCGATTGACCCAGAGCGGAAATGGACCTCTGGACTGCAATCTTTGGGGGGCGCCAGTTCGCAGTTGCTGATCGAAAATACGATCAACCGTTATCTTATCAACTCGCCCATGCTGCCTGACATGAAAAAGAACGCCGCACGCTTTCAAGCGTCACCTGGGGCGCCGCGTAACTCGAGCTGCATATGACCACGCGGAGTCGAAATCTCCGGGTGCGCCAAAATTCGACCGCTCCGAAATAAAGCTAAGCACTAACATTCCAGTCCATCCATCCTCTTGACTGGCGCGCCGCATCGAATTCGAACCACATTCCGGGCGGCACCAGCTTAAATAGCTGTCATCTCTCATGTTTGTTGGGGTGCCGGCGTCGTCAAGATCAACTGCAACCAGTGGCTAGTTAGCCCTTGGTCGGACTATGTGTGTCGCATTTGCAATAGTCGTCGAAAAAATCGCCAACAGGTTGCAACGACCAAATTTTACTACGTGACACTTGTGGAGCCATTGGCTTCTATATGCCGTCAGTATTTTTATTTTTGGGGCCCGAGTATGCCAGCGTATCACCTTGCGGCGTTCTCAACATGTGCTGCAATGCGGCCCGCTGTCCGTCTCACCGTTTTGGCGCTGCTGCCGCTATTGGCCGGGTGCGCGATCCACCCGATTCCGGACAACGTCTCGCGCAAGACGACCTATGACATCGTGGACAAGATCCGCTGCGAGGCAAAGGCCGCGGTCATGGAATTTGGCCGGGGGTTCAACGAAGCATCCCTCGTCTATAATTTTACGTTTGACATCGTTGAAGTAAACAATGCGAACGCCGGGTTCACATTGTTCGAACCGCTCACCAAGGGCGGCCCGTTCAACGTGACTGCAAGTGGTTCAGCGAACAGAACACGGGGCGCCGTTCGCAATTTCCAGGTCCTGGATTCTTTCGACGACCTGCGAAAGATGAATTGCTCGCGAGACAGGGAAAAGAACTGGATCTACCCGCTCACAGGGGATGTCGGCATGTACGACTCCGTCGCGACATTCATCCGGCTGCAACAGGCCGATGACCCCACCGGCCTCGATGCCGCGGGCAAACCCAGAATATTTACGTTTACCGACACGCTGACTTACACCACCACGCTCAGCGGAGACGTCACAGCCACGGTGGCGCTGGCTCCGTTGACCGACCAATTACGGCTCACGGCAGCCAATGCCATGCTGACCGGCTCGCGGACCGATGTACACACACTCGTCGTGACCATGGCCGCCGGGCATCAAACCGTTTTCGAACCGTCAGGACGGGTCAGCGTGCGAAGATCGGTTCCGTTCGTCGATGCCCCGATGGCCCGATCGGGCTTCGGCCGCAACGGCGACCGTCGCTTCGCCAGAGGTGCTCCCGGCGGCGCCGGCGACGGCGGCCTCGGGGTTGCCGGCGGGTTCAACAACCTGCTCTCGACCAGAATGCTGCAGCAGGAATCCGGCGCCGAGAACCGGGCGCTGTACGAACAAGACCGCCAGCGCCAGCTCGAGTTGCAGCGACGCTCTACGGATATACGCGTGCTGGTCGGGCCATAGGGGACGAACATGTCAGTGTACACCTCCCATGCCCACGCAGCGTTCGCCACTTGCCCCGCAATGCAGCCTGCGCTCCGTTTCGCCGTTTTGGCGCTGCTGCCGCTATTGGCCGGATGCTCGATCCACCCGCTTCCGGACGATCTCTCGCGCAAGTCGACCTATGATATCGTGCAGAAAATCCGCTGCGAGGCCAAAGCCGCGGTCATGGACTATGGCCAGAGGCTCAACTCGGCCATTGTCTATGCTTTTTATTTCAACATCAATGAACATAACGATGCGTCGGCCGGGTTCACGCTGACCAATCCGCTCGCCAAGGCGGCCGGCTCCTTCGACCTGACTGCGAATGGCTCAGCGGGCACCATACGGGACGGCCGTCGCTCTTTCGAGGTGCTGGATTCTTTCGACGACCTGCGAAAGATGAATTGCTCGCGAGACCGGGAAGTAAACTGGGTATACCCGCTCACGGGGGACGTGGGCATGTACGACTCCGTCGCCACATTCATCCGGATACAGCAAGCCGCCGGCCCGGATGGTGTCGATGAAGCGGGCAAGCCCAAAGTATTCACGTTTGCCGACACGCTGACTTACACCACCACTTTCATGGGAGACGCCAAAGCCAGGGTGGCCCTGGCCCCGTTTACCGACCAGTTGCGGCTCACGGCAGCTAATGCCGCGCTGAGCGGCTCGCGGATGGATATGCACAAAGTCACCGTGACAATGGCCGCCGAGAAGCTACCCGTTGTCGATCCGTCAGGAAGGGTCAGCTTCCGGAGATCGGTTCCGTTCGTCGACGCCCCGATGGCCGGGGTGGGCCTCCGCCGCAGCGGCGACCGTCGCTTCGCCAGAGGTGCTCCCGGCGGCAGCGACGGCGACGGCGGCCTCGGGGTTGCCGGCGGGTTCAACAACCTGCTCTCGACCAGAATGCTGCAGCAGGAATCCGGCGCCGAGAACCGGGCGCTGTACGAACAAGACCGCCAGCGCCAGCTCGAGTTGCAGCGACGCGCGACGGATATACGGGTGCTGGTCGGGCCGTAGACGCGAAGGGGCGCATTCGGTGAACTCCCCCGGTAGCCCTCGTGACACCAAGGCTATCCTGATTCACGCGACTTCCGTAAAGGCCGCGACCGGCACCAGACGGACATGGAAACCGGGTTAGCGGCCTCGGTCCTCGAAGGATAGACGTGATGTCCGCTTGTGGGTGCATTTCGGAACTGGGGACGTCGCCAACGAATGTCCGATCATCGAACAGAAACAGACATCGTGCGTGCTGACTTTCCGTTGTCGGCAAGACCTGCAAGCAGGCCGTCGCGCACGGCCGGCTCGTCGTCGGTGCCGTTGAGATGACTTGGTTATTTGCGCCGAGATCGTTCCTGATCCTGTCGGAATTTCTGGCGGCGTAGAAAATATCAAAATCGACAAGTCACTGATTTGATTGGTGGCATGCCGAGCCGTAGCTCGCGGGCCGAGTAGTCCGCCTTCGCCGGAGGCTCCGGCGCGGCAGCCTTGCTCGCTTCGCGAGCGAAGGCTGGTGGGCCCGGCAGGACTCGAACCTGCAACCAGACCGTTATGAGCGGCCGGCTCTAACCATTGAGCTACAGGCCCCGCCGCAAGCTGCCGCTCGCGCGACCGCAACGGTGCTAGAGACCCCTTACAATGTGGCTGGCGATCCGGCAATGCTGCCGGCCGTGACGATATCAATC
>JBGQCE010000047.1:0-11112 GCA_041495185.1 Bradyrhizobium sp. | reverse complement strand
CTTGCGCCGACCCGGTGGCGGAGCATGACAAATCCCCCTACTCGGCGGTCCAGCCGCCGTCGATCGAGAGATTGGCGCCGGTAATCTGCGCCGCATCATCGCCGCAGAGAAACAGCGCCAGCGCCGCGACCTGCTCGGAGGTGACGAACTCCTTGGTCGGCTGCGCCGCCAGCAGCACGTCGTGGATGACCTGCTCCTTGGTCAGGTTACGCGCCTTCATGGTGTCGGGAATCTGCTTCTCGACCAGCGGCGTCCAGACATAACCCGGACTGATGCAATTACAGGTGATCTTGAAGGTCGCAAGCTCCAGCGCCACGGTCTTGGTGAGGCCGGCGATGCCGTGCTTGGCCGAGACATAGGCCGACTTGAACGGCGAGGCCACCAGCGAATGCGCCGAGGCGGTGTTGATGATGCGGCCCCAGCCGCGCTTCTTCATGCCGGGCACGACGGCGCGGATGCCATGAAACGCCGACGACAGGTTGATCGCGATGATGGCGTCCCATTTGTCGATCGGGAACTCCTCGATCGGCGAGACGAACTGGATGCCGGCATTGTTGACGAGAACGTCGACCGAGCCGAAGGTCTTTTCGCCGAGCGCGATCATGTCGGCGATCTCCGCCGGCTTGGTCATGTCGGCGGGCGAATGAACCGCCCTGACCTTGAAATCCGCCTCGATACCGGACCGTTCCTTCTCGATGTCGGCGGGCGCGCCCATGCCGTTGAGAACGATATTGGCGCCGGCACCCGCAAAGGCGCGCGCATACGCCAGTCCGATGCCGCTGGTCGATCCGGTCACTACCGCGGTCTTGCCTGTCAACGTGCCCATTTCATTTACTCCTGTTTGCCGCCGGCGGTTCGGTACCGTCCCCCGTGAGATCGTAAGTCATCATGGTTTCGCCGGATTGCGGCCGCTCAAGCCAATCCTTGTGACGCATCGACAGATGAACGTCGCGCTCGCCCGAGCCCCAGTGTTCGACCATGCCGATGTGTGAAAAATCATAGTCCTTGGAAGAGGATTCGTAGTTCTTGCTGCGGTAGATCAGGTGCACCACCGTGACGGTGTTTTCCCGGGCGGCCTGGCAAAGAATTTCGACCGAAGGATCGTTCTTGAGATAATCGGGTAGCTTGGCCACCAACTCGCGCAGCGCCCTGCGGGTGTTGTGAACCAGCTTGTTCTTGTCGGTATTCATACGGGTGCGGCTGGAAAAGCGGATGTCCTTCTCGCGCTCCGCGGCTTCGAGTAGCGAAACCGGCAGCGGGCCGCGCGCGCTGAACAGATCGACCTGGAAGATCAGGAGGTCGTTGGCGATTTCCGCGTCCAGCACATAATCGAGCGGCGTGTTGGAGGCGATGCCGCCATCCCAGAAATGTTCGCCTTCGATTTCGATGGAAGGAAAGCCCGGCGGCAACGCGCCGGACGCCATGATATGTTCCGGGCCGATCTTCTTGCCGAGCTTCCTGAACTCGAAATTATCGAAATATTTGAAATTGCCTGATGTCACGCTCACCGCGCCGACGCTGAGCCGGGTCTTCAAATCGTTGATCCGGTCGAAATCGACCAGCCGCTCCAGCGTCGCGCGAAGCGGCGCGGTATCGTAATAACTCTGCGATTGCGGGCTGCCCTGCGGCCAAAGCGGCGCCGGCGGAAAACGCGGCCGGAAAAAGCCGGGAACGCCGAAGGTGGCGATCAAAGCGGCGCTGGTCTCGTTGAACAAGGTACGGCCGCCATCGCCGGAGGAGAACGGCTTCCACGGCACCGGCGCAGAAACCATCGCCCAGAATTCCTTGAGCCGCTCGACCCGCTTTTCGGGCGGGTTGCCGGCGATGATCGCAGCATTAACGGCGCCGATCGAGATGCCGGCAATCCATTCCGGCTCGAAATCGTGGTGACACAGCGCCTGATAGGCGCCGGCCTGATAGGAGCCGAGCGCGCCGCCGCCTTGCAGAACGAGCACGCGTTGCGCCTTCGCAGGCGTTCGCGCTGGCGCAGGATTGGAATTATCGGTCATGACATCAGATCAAATACCAAAATGCGATGGCACCGTGGCGTCAGTTGACGATGACGTCAATCGGCTGTCCTGACAACGCGGATCACGCCGGGTTTATCGCGGGCCCGATGATGCAAGAATAAGCGTCCAGAACACCTTGTATTTGGTATTTGGAGCATAGCTCGTCGCGATGCCTAATTTTGTGACACCGTTTTTGAGCATATTCGCCCGATGCGGGGGCGAGTCGCGCCAGCCGGAAAATGCCTCGGCCAAAGTGTGATATCCGGCAGACACATTCTCCACCGCCAGCGTCGCGGGATATCCTGACGAATTCAGTCGTTTCGCCAGCGGCGCCCTGACGTCATGGTCGAGCTTGTTCTGGCTGGCCATCGCCTGCGACTGCTGCTCCGCGAGATTCATGAGTTCGGGATCGACCGCCACGGCGCCAAGACCGTTGTTTTGCCGGTAGAGCGAGATCATCGAGGCCGCAGCCTGGGAATCGAGCTTGGCGCCGCCATTGGCCATGCTGAGATACATGGAGGGCTGCTCGATCGGAGCCTCCGCCGCGCAGCCTCCCAGCGCCAAAAGCCCGATAATCGCGACCGCCGCGCGCATGATTCGAAGTTCCCCCAAATTGGCCTGCGGTTGTTGCATACCAACCGTGGCTGAATGGTGAACGGCAGTCTGATTTCGAACGTCATTCCGGGGCGCGCGCCAGCGCGAACCCGGAATCTCGACCGAATAACTGCCAGATTCCGGGTCTGCGCCTTTCGGCGCATCCCGGAATGACAAGTTACTCTTGCGCCGCGAAAATCCGGTAGCGCCGGGGCTGCAGCCCGATGATATCGCCGGTCCTGATCTCCCGATCCCGGGGCGCGTCGATCTCGATCACGGTCTCGCCCTCACCCGCCAGCGCAATCTCGGCCCGCTGGATCGGGCCGAAGGTCCGGACATGCCGGACCGCGCCCTCAAGCGCGCCGCTGCCGGCCGGCCCGACCTGCATGTCATGGCGGCGCACGAACAATTTCGACGCGCCGGAAGGTGCGCCGTCCGTCGCGATATTCAGCGCCCGGCCACCGAGGCGTACGCAGCCGTCGCGAACCTGCACCGGCAGCACGATCGATTCCCCGATGAAGCCGTGCACGAACGCCGTTGCCGGGCTGTCATAGACCTCGCCGGGCGTGCCGATCTGCTCGATACGGCCCTTGTCCATCACCACCACCCGGTTTGCGACTTCGAGCGCCTCTTCCTGATCGTGGGTGACGAAGATCGAGGTGACGTTGATCTCGTGATGCAGCGAACGTAGCCATTGCCGCAATTCTTTGCGCACCTTGGCATCGAGTGCACCAAACGGCTCGTCCAGCAGCAGGATGCGCGGCTCGATCGCCAGCGCGCGAGCGAGCGCAATGCGCTGGCGCTGGCCGCCCGACAACTGGCTCGGATAGCGATCGGAAAGCCAGTCGAGCTGCACCAGGTCCAGCAATTCCTTGACGCGGGCGCGGATGCTCGCCTCACTCTTGCGAACCGCGCGCGGCTGCACCCTTAAGCCGAATGCAACGTTTTCGAACACGGTCATGTGGCGGAACAGCGCGTAATGCTGGAACACAAATCCGACCTGGCGCTCGCCGGCGCCGCGGGCGAGCGCGTTTTCGCCGTCGAACGAAACCTCGCCGGAATCAGGCCAGTCCAGCCCCGCAATGATCCGCAGCAGCGTGGTCTTGCCCGAGCCCGACGGCCCGAGCAGCGCCAGCAATTCGCCGTTGGCGACTTTGAGATCGACGCCGTCGAGCGCGGCAAACGCGCCGAACTTCTTCACGAGATTCCTGACTTCAATGGTCACGGGGGTGCTGTCCTTCGTCCAGATGCCGTTCGAGAATAGTTTTCGCCACCAGCGTGATCAGCGCCAGCATCGCCAGCAGTGAGGCGATCGCGAACGAGGAAACGAATTGGTATTCGTTGTAGAGAATCTCAACCAACAGCGGCACGGTGTTGGTCTCGCCGCGAATATGCCCCGAGACCACCGATACCGCGCCGAATTCGCCCATCGCGCGGGCGTTACACAACAGCACGCCGTACAGCACGCCCCATTTGATGTTCGGCAGGGTGACGCGGAAGAAGGTCTGCAAGCCCGACGCACCGAGCGAGATCGCGGCCTCTTCCTCTTGCGTGCCCTGCTCCTGCATCAGCGGAATCAGGGCGCGTGCGACGAACGGGAACGTCACGAAAATGGTGGCCAGTGCGATGCCGGGCGCCGCGAACAGCACATGAATATTATGGACCTGCAACCACGGTCCCCAATAGCCTTGCGCGCCGAACAGCAGCACGAAGACAAGCCCGGAGATCACCGGACTGACCGAGAACGGCAGATCGATCAGCGAGATCAAAAACGTCTTACCACGAAAGTCGAATTTTGCGATTGCCCAGGCCGCGATCACGCCGAACACCAGATTGAGGCTGACGGAAATTGCCGCCACCAGCAGCGTCAGCCTGATCGCGGACAGCGCTTCCGGATCTGATAGCGCCGAGAGATACGCGCCAATCCCTTTGGAAAAAGCCTGTGCAAACACGACGACCAGCGGCAGCACGACGAGGACGCTGAGAAAAGTGACGGCAATCGCGATAATGACGATGCGAACCAGCCGGGATTCGGTGCGCAGATCGTCTGGTGCGGCAAGCGACGGCGCGCTCCCTCTCCCTTTGGGAGAGGGTTGGGGTGAGGGGTTACGCTCCATCGAAAGTCCGAACCGCTCACCCGGCGCTACGCGCCGACCTCTCCCCATGGGAGAGGTGAACCGAGCTCGTAGCAGCGTCATTTCAAATGCCATGGATCAACCTCTCAATGTGCCGGAATGCGCAACTGCGCCCAGCTTTGCAGACGATCGACCGCGAAGATGATCAGAAACGACGCCACCAGCATCACGACCGCGATCGCGGTCGCGTCCGCATAGCGGAATTCCGACAACCTGATCACGATCAGGAGCGGCGCGATTTCCGACACATTCGGCAGATTGCCGGCAATGAAGATGACCGAACCGTATTCGCCGACGGCGCGCGCGAAGGCGAGCGCAAATCCGGTGAGCAGCGCCGGGATCAAGCTCGGCAGGATCACCCTGGAGACGGTATGCCAGCGGTTGGCGCCGAGGCTGGCGGCGGCTTCCTCGATTTCAACGTCAAGGTCGATCAACACAGGCTGAACCGTTCGCACCACGAAGGGAATGCCGATGAAGATCATCGCGACGAAAATGCCGACCGGCGTGAACGCCACCTTGATGCCGAGTTCGGCGAGCGGCGCGCCGAGCCAGCCCTTTTGCGAAAACAGCGAGGTCAGCGCGACGCCGGCCACCGCCGTCGGCAACGCAAAGGGAATATCGACGATGGCGTCGAACAGCCGGCGGCCCGGAAAGCGATAACGCACCAGCGCCCAGACAATGATCATGCCCGTCACCAGATTGACTGACGCGGCGGCAAAGGCGAGGCCGAACGAAATCCTCAGCGCATTCAGGGTGCGGCGGCTTGAGAGGATGTCCCAGAATTGATCGAGCCTCAGTTCGAAGGTCTTGAGGAACAGGCCAGCGAGCGGGATGAGGATGATCACGGAAAGCCATGTCAGCGTCAGTCCCATGGTGAGACCGAACCCCGGCAAGGTACTGCGTCGTCCCGCCGCTGCGCTCACAATGCCCTCTTTCAATCAGTTCTTGTAAATCTGGTCGAAAACGCCGCCTTCGCCGAAGTGTTCCTTCTGTGCGCTAGCCCAGCCGCCGAACACATCGTCGATCGTGAACAAAGCGACCTTCGCGAATGATTTTTCGTATTCCTTCGCGATCTCCGGATCGCGCGGACGATATGAATTACGTGCGGCAATTTCCTGACTTTCCTTGGTGTACCAGTACCTAAGATAGGCCTCGGCGACCTCGCGCGTGCCTTTTTTGTCCGCAACCCTGTCAACGACCGACAGCGGCGGCTCCGCGAGAATGGACAGCGGCGGCGAGACGATCTCGAATTTGTCCTTGCCGAATTCCCGCTGGGCGAGAAACGCCTCGTTCTCCCAGGCCAACAGCACGTCGCCGACGCCGCGCTCGACGAAGGTGACGGTCGAGCCACGCGCGCCGGTGTCCAGCACCGGCACGTTCCTGTAGAGGTCGACGACGAATTGCCTCGCCCTGTCATTGGTGCCGAACTTCTTCTGCGCGTAGCCCCAGGCAGCCAGGTAATTCCAGCGCGCGCCGCCTGATGTCTTCGGATTCGGCGTGATAACGCTGACATCAGACTTGATCAGATCGTCCCAATCCCCGATGCCCTTGGGATTGCCCTTGCGCACCAGGAACACGATGGTCGATGTGTAGGGCGAGGCATTCAGCGGCAGGCGCTTCTGCCAGTCCGCAGGGATCAAGCCCTTCGCGGCGATGGCGTCGATGTCATAGGCGAGCGCCAGCGTGACGACATCGGCCTGCAGGCCGTCGATCACGGCGCGCGCCTGCGAACCGGAGCCGCCATGCGACTGCTTGATTTCGACGCTCTTGCCGGTTTCCTTTTGATAGGCTGACGCAAACGCCTTGTTGAAATCGGCATAGAGCTCGCGCGTCGGATCGTAGGACACGTTCAGCAGCGTCACGTCGGCGGCATACGCAGAACTCGCCCAGAGCAGTCCCGCGACGACGGGCAAAATACCACGGAACATCCCGCTCTCCATTCGGCCCGACGACAAAATCGTCATCGAAGACGTGTGGACATAACTCGGGATGAAACGGCCTTAAGTCAACGAAACCGCATTTCATTGTTCGCGGCGTCGCAGCGTCATTGTGCTACGAAGTCTTGACCGTATGGATGCCGCATTCTGTCTTGGCTCTGCCGCGCCAGCGGCCCGCACGCGCATCTTCATCCGGCGATGTCCGGCTGGTGCAGGGCATGCACCCGACCGACAGAAAGCCGGACGCTGCGAGCGGATGCGGCGGCAATTTTGCAAGCCTGTAGATCGCTTCGATCTCTTCGCGCGAGACGTTCGTGAACGGATTGAACTTCAACCGGATACCGTCTCGCTCGACGACCGGAATGTCGGCACGAAGGCCGCCCTGAAATCGCTTGCGCCCGTTTATCCAGGCGCTGAACGGCGCCAATGCCCGCTTTAGCGGCTCGACCTTGCGGATGCGGCAGCACGCATCGGGATCGGAGAACCATAATTCGCGATCAGGGTCCTCGCGGGACAGCGTCTCTTCCAAAGGCTTGATCGAACGGACATCGCTCAAGCCCAGCGTCGAGATCAGGGTATCGCGATAGGCCAGCGTCTCCTCGAACAGCCATCCGGTGTCGAGAAAGACCACGGGTATCGCGGGGTCAACGTCGGCCATCACCTTGAGCAGCGCCGCCGATTCGGTGCCGAACGACGAGACCAGAGCGAGATGCTCCCGGCCGACAGCCTGCAGGGCGGCTGCGATGATCTCCCTGGGCGAGGTGTTGCGAAGCACGCGATCGAGCGCCTCCGCCGACGGCAACTCGCCTGCAGCCCGCTCTGGTTCCGCCTGATGTGCAAGAGCATTCACTGGCTGGCACTCTCCGAATGGCGCAACAGCATCCGCCGGTGCAGTGCGGTGATGCGGCCGTCGCCGGTCGGCTGATAGAATACCGAGTAACGCTTTACCGTATTGGCAAACGCCTCCGCGTCGCTTTCCTTTTTCACTTCGAATGCGTCGAATCCGGCGCGCAGCATGAACACGAACTGGTCGCGCAGCACCTGCCCGGTCGCGCGCAATTCGCCGTGATAGCCGTGGCGCTCCTTCAGCAGCCGTGCCTGGCTGTAGGCGCGGCCATCGCGGAAGGTCGGAAACACCAGGGCTATCACCGCGAGACGGTCGAGATAGGGCACGAGATCGTCGACATCGCGATTGTTCGGCCAGATCACGCCGGTTCGCCCCATCCGGCGCGACAGCGCCTCCGGATCGTCAAGGAAACGCGCGGCCGAAATCAGGATCGCGCCATCGTCCGGGATCGGAGCATCGTCCGCGACGTGGACGAACGCGTCGCCCGATATTTTTCCGCTCTTAACGAGTGGCATAGACCCGCTCCCTGAAAGGTTCGACGCCAAGCCGTTTCACCGTATCGACGAAAAGTTCATCGGGGCGTGCGCGCAGCGCGAGATAGGCTTCGACAATATCCTCGACCACGTCGGCGACTTCGCCATAGGGCACCGCAGGTCCGATCAGGGTGCCGACCTCGGCGTTCTCATCGGCACGGCCGCCGATCGTGATCTGGTAGAATTCCTCGCCGTTCTTTTCGACGCCGAGAATACCGATATGGCCGACGTGATGATGGCCGCAGGCGTTGATGCAGCCGGAAATATTGATGTGCAGCCGCCCGATCAGATTGGCGGTGTCGTGATTGGCAAAGCGCCGCGTCAATTCCTGCGCGATCGGGATCGAGCGCGCGTTCGCAAGCGAGCAGTAGTCCAGTCCCGGGCAGGCGATGATGTCGGAGACCAGGTTGACGTTCGGCGTCGCGAGGCCGAGCTTGTCGAGCGCCCGCCATAGCGCCGGCAGGTCGCGCCGCGCGACATGGGGCAGCGCGAGATTCTGTTCGTGACCGACGCGAATTTCGCCGAAGGAATATTTGTCGGCGAGATCGGCGAGCGCGTCCATCTGATCGGCGGTGGCGTCACCGGGTGGTCCGCCCACCGGCTTCAGCGACAGCGTCACGATCGAATAGCCCTGCACCTTGTGCAGCGCGACCGAATTCTTGCGCCATGCCTCGAAATGCGGGTCGTGCGCCGCCTTCTTCAACTCTTCCGGCATGTGTGGCAGTTTTTCGTACGCCGGATAGCTGAAGCGCGAACGGATGTCCTCGACAACCGCGTCATCCAGCGTCAGCGCGCTGTCGCGCATCTGCAGCCACTCGTCCTCGACTTCCCTTGCGAATTTCTCGATGCCGAGCTCGTGCACCAGGATCTTGATGCGAGCCTTGTAGATGTTGTCGCGGCGGCCGTACTGATTGTAGACGCGCAGGATCGCCTCGACATAGCTCAGGAGATCGCGGCCATGCACGAATTGCTTGATGGTCTTGGCGATGAACGGCGTGCGGCCGAGTCCGCCGCCGACCATCACCTCGAATCCGGTCTCGCCTTCCGTGTTCTTGTGCAGGCGCAGGCCGATATCGTGAATCTTGATGGCCGCGCGATCGTGCGCGGACGCGGTAATGGCGAATTTGAACTTGCGCGGCAGGAAGGAGAATTCCGGATGCAGCGTCGTGTACTGCCGCAACAGCTCCGACCAGATGCGGGGGTCCTCGATCTCGCCGGGCGCGACGCCGGCCCATTGATCCGATGTGACGTTGCGCGTGTTATTGCCTGACGTCTGCATGGCGTGAATGCCGACCTCGGCAAGATCGGCCAGCGCATCCGGCAACTCGGCGAGCTTGATCCAGTTGAACTGGATGTTTTGCCGCGTGGTGAAGTGGCCGTAGCCGCGGTCATAGCGCCGCGCGACATGCGCAAGCCGCCGCAATTGCTTCGACGACAGCGTGCCGTAGGGAATTGCGACGCGGAACATGTAAGCGTGCAGCTGTAAATAGACGCCGTTCTGCAGCCGCAACATCTTGAACTCGTCCTCGGTGAGCTCGCCGGAAAGCCGGCGCTTCACCTGATCGCGAAATTCCTCAACGCGTTCGTTGATCAGCGTGCGATCGAGTTCGTCATATGCGTACATGCGAGAACAGCCTTATGCCGGAACCGGAAGGTCGATGGTGACGCCCTGGAGCCGGATATGTTCGCGCAGATTGCCGGGCTTGATCTTGCCAGAGTCCTTGATTTCGACCGGTGCGATATATGCGCCGACCGCGCCGACATCGTCGGCGACCGATTCGGCAAGCAGTGCACGCGCCTCATCGGAGGTGCGTACGATCGCGGCATCCGACAGGTCTGACGACCAGCCTTGCTGCGAGGTGCGGTAGATCACGATACCGTCCCAGGTGCGATTGGCGGTCACCACCGAGGGGCCGGCGATCCTGATTTTTTTCTGTTCGAGCGGAGAGGTCATTCGGCAGCATCCAGCAGTTCTGAGATCACTTGATTGAGTTCGGACTGGCGCCATGGCGCGGAGTGCGCGACCACATCGCCGATGATGAGAATGGCGGGCCCGCCATCGATTTTTTTGACCAGATCAGGCAATTGATGGAGCGTTCCGACCACGGCTTGCGCATCCGGCCGCGTCACCCGCGCGAACACGCCAACCGGCGTTTGCGGCGAGCGGCCCGCGGCCAAAAGGCCGGCGCGGACCGACCGCGCCGCGGTGATGCCCATATAGACGACCACCGTCATCTTCGTATCCGTCAGCGTCGACCAGTCGACGGTTTCAGCGTCTTTGGCCTTGTGGGCGGTGAGGAAGGTGATGCGCAGCGCCTCATGCCGGAAAGTGAGCGGCACCTCGAATTGTGCGGCGGCGCCGAGGCCGGCGCTAATTCCCGGAATGACCGAACAGGCGACGCCTGCTTCGCGCAACGCTTCGACTTCCTCGCCGCCGCGGCCAAACACGAAGGGATCGCCGCCCTTGAGACGCACCGCGCGCTGGCCCGACTTCGCCGCCTCGATCAACAGTCTGTTGATCGCGTCCTGGCCGATGCCGGGCTTGCCGACGCGGCGGCCCACCGGCACGCGCGCAGCATCGCGGCGCGCGCGATCGAGAATCTCGGGCGAGACCAGTTCATCGTAAAAAACAATATCGGCATCCTGCAGCGCGCGCAGCGCCTTGATCGTCAGCAAGTCAGGATCGCCAGGACCAGCGCCGACCAGCGTCACCCTGCCCTCGACCTCACCTGAGGCCGATGCGCCGGCAAAGGCGGATGCGTCGGGAATATCTTTCAGCGCCGCTTCAGCCTCGATGCTTCGCCCGGCAAGCACCAGCGCGCCGATCGGGCCATCGACCACGCGCTCCCAGAAACGGCGGCGCAACGGAAATCCGGGAATGCGGCCGTGGATCGTCTTGCGCCAGCGGCCGATAAAGCTGGCGAGATCGCCGATGCGTGCCGGCAGAACAGCCTCGATGCACTCGCGCACGCGGCGCGCCACGACAGGCGATGTCCCACCGGTGCCGACGGCGACGATCACATCACCGCGATCGACGATGGCGGGGAAAATGAAAGT
>JBGQCE010000046.1:0-11169 GCA_041495185.1 Bradyrhizobium sp. | reverse complement strand
TGGCGATACGCTGAAAGCGCGGCCACCACAGCGCACGCGCCTCGGGGCGCTCCATCAGCGGCGCGAAATATTTCTCGCCGATGTTGCGCAGAGCATGCGCGGGATCGTCGGGAAGCGTCGTGGAGTAGGTTTGCGTAAATTCGCCGAGCGCATCGTGAATCGCCGAGCCGCGGTCGGCGGCCGATAGCGGCATGTCGACCGGATCGAGCGGCGTCAGCTTCAAGATGTATTTCGCGTAGATCGTGTAGGGATCGCGCAGCCAGTCCTCGATTGCGGTCACCGACAGTTTCAGGGGCCTTGTCGCGCGCGGCGGCTTTGGCACGGGCTGCGGGATCGGCTCGACCTTTTCGGGCCGGTCCAGCTCGCCGGCGAAACGGACATATTTTTCGCCGGCCGCGACAGCGGCATTCCAGCGTTCCTCGCCCGCGACCGCTTCCAGCCGATGCAGGAACCGCGAGGCCACCGCGGGCGCGCCGCCGACCTTCGCGGCGTGACTGAGGATGACATCGTCCGTGCCGAGCAATTGCGCGAAATCGTGCGCGGAGAGGCCGATGCGCCGTTCCGGCAGATCGAGGCCGAGCTCGTGCCGCATCGGCCGGCTCAGCCACGGATCGATCCGCGGCGCCGGCGGCCATATGCCTTCGACCAGCCCGCCGAGAATGACGCGGTCGGATTGCGTCAGCCGCGCTTCCAATTGACCGTAGATGTGAAGCTGTGCGCTTGCCGATTCCGGTCGCCGCACCATGCGGTCGGCAAAGGCGGTCTGGAACACTTCGGGGTAATCGCCGAGCTCGACCATCAGCCCGCTTTGCGATTTCCCGGCGAGCAGATCGTCGAACCCTGAGGCAAGCGCCGATCCCTGCTGGCCTTCGAAGGCCAACGCGTCGCCATGTTCATCGCGCGACAGCTCGATCAGGACACTGCGATGGCGCTCCGCAAGCCCTGCGAAATCGTAACGCTTCGAGGAGATGAGACTTTCAAGCGGCGAAAGCGCTTTCTGCAAACAAGCGATCAGCCGATCGGCGCGCTCGAGTTCCTGGTCGCCAAGCCGGGTCCTGGGTTCGGAGGCATGCAGCGAGGACGTCTTGCCGCCCCTGAGTTTTTCGAGCTCAAGGCGAAATCGGGCGAAATCCCGCGCCAGCCCGCCGCTTCCCGCCTGCGGCCGCGTGCCGCGCAACAGCGCCAGTTCGAGCACCTCGACCGCGTCCTTGAAGGCGCCTTGCGCGCCACCCAGCCGGCACAGCGGATGCTTCGAGAGCGCCAGCAGGGTCGGTGGCTCAAGCTGGTTGGCTGCCGCTTCAGCAGTGAGCCGCGCAAAAATGCCCGCTGACGTGTCCATCAGCGCATCGCCGCCGGAATCGTCGAATTCGAGATTCCAGCGGCCGAGTGCTGCGATCACGCGCCGCGCCAGCGCGCGATCCGGCGTTACCAGCGCCGCCGATTTGTTCAGATGCCGCGCCTCGCGCATCGCGACCGCGATCGCAAGCGCCTCCATCTCGGGATTGGCAGCTTCGATCACGGCGAGATTTGTCATGCCTAGCGAAATTTTCTCGGCGGTTTCGGGCTCGCCCAGCCGCCGATGCCATTGCGCGGTCGCGTTTGACGGCCGCATCGCCTCGGAGACCAGCACATCGCGCCCCTGCGGCGCCGGAATCCCCAAGGTTTCGACGTCGCCACGCTTGATTCCAAATCGGTCGAGCAGCGCGTGCATCGCGTATTGCGGATGGTTCGATGCCGGAGGTGTGGTGAATTTGCCTTGCGCGTCCCTGACGCCGCCGATCGATTGCCATGCATCCTCGTCGAGATCGGTATCGAGCCCCGGCAGCACCACCGCGCCTCGCGGAAGAGCGCTAACCGCGTGGAGGAATTTCGCCGTCGCCGGCATCGAACCGGTCGAGCCCGCCGCGATCACCGGGCCGTCGTGATGCGCGGTCAGGCGGGCGGCCTCCGCCTCGATCAACAGATCGCGCCGCGCCGCCGGCTCGATCTTTCCGATTTCCTGGAGATGAGCCGGCCATGCCTCCCGCGCAATCCGCAGGAATTTGAGCGAGTGCTGCCAATACTGGTCCAGTTGATCCGGCACCAGCCCGTCAAGCGCGTTCCATCCGACGCCGCGGGTGACCATGTCGTCCATCAGGCGCGCCAGGGCGCCGGCCAAGGCAAGCGTTGAGGCCGGACCGCCAACGACAAGCGGCGCCGAACCCGGGCTTTTTGCCCAGGCCGCGACCAGCCACGCCAGCGTGAGCCTGCGCTCGAGTTCGCCGAGCTTAGGCGGAATGTCCAGCGGCGCCGCGCCGCCGTATTGCTCGGACTCTTCTGCAAACGCCAGTTCGTCTTCGTCGATATCGCCGAGCGCGACAATGCGCGGCAGCACCACGGCGTCGGCTTTCAATTCATCGAGAAAGATTTCCCGCGCCATGCGTCCGGCGCGCCGGGTCGGCAGATAGAGCGTCGCCTGCGCCAGTTTTTCGGGATGCGCACGGACGTCGAAGCCATCGACCAGCCTGCCATCGACCAACGCGGCAATAACGGTGCGCAAGAACGGCGCGGAGACGGGAACGCTGAAAACGCGCATGGGCTTCCTGATTCGAGATCGGGCTGCATCATGGCACGGGCTGAAGCGGGGAGGGAGTCGCGGGGATCGCGTCGTCATTCCGGGGCGCGTCAAAGACGCGAACCCGGAATCTCGAGATTCCCCGATGTGCAATCGCACATCTGAGGTCTGCGCTTTACGGCGCATCCCGGAATGACAAAAATCAGGCGACGCTGGCGAGAAAGGCCCGTTCCGCCGCGTGAATCGCGTCGGGGGTTCCCACATGCATCCACACGCCATCCAGCCGCAGGCCGAACAGCCGCTCCTGCTCGTTGGCGCGATCGAACGTCTTGGTGAGCGAAAATTCGCCCGCTGGCGCGTCAGTGAACAAGGACGGCGACATGATCGCCGCACCCGCATAGACGAACGGGACCACCTGATGTTCCCGGCGCTTGCGCAACGCGCCGTCGGGCAGCATGGCGTAGTCGCCGCTTCCGCCATAACCGATGCTGCTCGTCGTCGGCGCCATCAACAGCAGGATATCCATCCGTGCGGGGTCGAAGGCCTCCGCCAGCCGCGCCAGATTGGGCCGCACCCCGTCGATCCACATCGTGTCCGAATTGACATGGAAGAACGGGGCGTAGCCAAGCAATGGCAGCGCCTTGACCACGCCGCCGCCGGTGCCGAGCACCTGGTCACGCTCATCCGAAATGATCACGCGGGGCCGCGTGCGGGTGGCGACATGATCGATGATCTGGTCGGGCAAATAGTGCACATTGACGACTGCTTCGCCGACGCCAGCGTCTGCGAGCTTGTCGAGCACATGGTCGAGCAGCGCGCGGCCCGCCACGCGTATCAGCGGCTTCGGCGTCCGGTCCGTCAAAGGGCGCATGCGCACGCCAAGTCCGGCGGCGAGAACCATGGCTTTGGTGGGGTTGACGGACATTTCTGGAATTTCTCGACTGTTAGTCCCGGATAGCGCGATCATATCACGGCGATTCGCGAGGGCTACCGATCGTCGATGCCATAGCCGCCCCGCATGACGGTTGTGCGACTGATGCGGTGGTTCAGACTTCCGCGTCCTGCGGCGAGCCGCGCCTGGTCCCTTTTTTCTTCTTGTCGCCGGTTTTGAGGAAATTGACGCCGATTTGATCGCCATTGACCCAGGCCAGTTCGCAGCGGCGGTAGGCAAGGCCGGTGGACGACAGCAGCAGGAAGAATTCCTTCAGATGCAGCCCCTCGACGGAGCCTTCGACGGTGAGTTTCGCGCCGGTCTCAGACACGTCTTCCATCATGCAGTCGCGGCGCCAGGTGCCGTCGATGCCCATCATCTGCGCGCTGAAGCCACGCTCGAATATGACGCGCTCGCCCTTGCGCCGTTCCGCCACCATGGTTTCGCTCCAGCCCTTGCCCCGCGGCAGGGCAGGGCACCGCGCACAGACTACGACGGAGTTGGCTAATATCCGGTAAATCAGGGAACCGGCGGGGGAACGTTGGCGGAGTGCCACTCCCGCGCGCGCGCGAGCACGGGGTGAGCCAGTGAACGGCTGAGATAGGTCCAGATTCGGGGCTGATGCCGCAGATATTGCGGCTTGCCGTCACGCCGGTTGAGCCGCGCAAAGGTACCGAGCAGCCGCGTGTTGCGCTGCGCCGACATGACAGCATAAAGCTCGGCGAAGGCCGCGGGATCGAAGGTGTCGTCGGATTCGCGCCGCGCCTTGATGTAACGCGTCAGCAGCGCAAGCTCGAGCTGCTCGGGCACATCGATCCGCGCATCCTGCAACAGCGACACCAGATCGTAGGCGGCCGGGCCCAGCACCGCGTCCTGAAAGTCGATGATGCCCACTCTCGCAATGCCGCGCCGTTCGCCGAGCCAGATCAAATTGGGGGAATGAAAGTCCCGCAACACCCAGGTTTTGGGAGCGGAAGCGGGCTTGCTGAGCAGATCGCGCCACAGCGTGACGAATTCGGCACGCATGTTGTCGGTGGGTTCTGCCCCGCGGTCCGGCAGATACCATTCGAGCATAAGGCCTGCCTCGACCAATAACGCTTCGGTGTCGAAGGTGGGCATGGCGTAGGTGATCTGCGGCGCCAAAGGGAGAATTTCGGGCAATGGTTCGCGATGCAGCGCCGCCAGCATGTCGCTGGCTGCTTCATAACGCTCCGCGATGGGTGCGGGTGGATCGCCTTCGATGAAACCCACGCTGCCGAAATCCTCTGTAATCAGGAAACCGGCGTCGAGGTCGGCGTGATGGATCGCGGGCGCCGAGAAGCCGCGCTCGCTTAAGCCCTTGGCGATGGCGACGAACGGCTTGACGTCCTCGGCCAGATGCACGGCCGCGCCGTATGATTTTCCGTCATAGATCGCCGGCCCGTCGGGGCGTCGCGGCGAATTCATCAGGATGACGACGCCATCGTCGCGGATCAGCCGCGCATAGGAGCGTGTGGACGCATCGCCGGGCATGCGCTGGCGCTTTGCTTCCGCGTAGCCGGCCACGGCGAGAAACTCCCGCAACGCTTTCAGCCTTGCGACTTGCGCCGCCGCCTTGCCATGGCCGGTGATTTCTGCGGCGCGGGCGGTCGACCCCAGCGCGGGACGATGGCTCAGCGCAATGTCAATTCGGTCTTGAGGAAGCGCGCCAGGCGCGCGCTCCGGCCATTCGATCAGCGCCACCGTGCCCTCGGGCAAAGGCGACAGACCAATCTCTTCCAGTTCTACCGCGTCGTTGACGCGATAAAGGTCCGCATGAACCAGCGGGAATGGCGGCAAGTCGTAGCTTTGTGCGAGCGTGAAGGTCGGGCTTGGAACCTCGAGCGCATCGTCGCCGGCGAGATAGCGGATCATGGCCCGAGCTGCTGCGGTCTTGCCGGCGCCGAGGTCGCCGGAAAGGGTGATGACGTCGCCGGGCCCGATCAGCAAGGCAAGATCGGCCATCAAATGCGCGGTCGCCGTCTCATTGGATAACGCAAGCGAGAATGTCGTGGAAACGGTCATTCCGCAGCGTTACGATGCGTGGCCCGATCGATCGGAAAGTCGCACGTGACGGTCGTGCCTTTGCCGACGGTCGAATCGACGCGCACCTTGCCTCCGTGCAGTTCGACGAATGACTTCACCAGCGGCAAGCCGAGGCCGGCGCCGCGATGCCGCGAGCCGTTGGAATGACTCTCGAACCAGTCGAACACCTTGTCCTTGACCTCGGGCGGAATGCCGGGGCCGAGATCGGTAACGGCGAAAACCACATTGTACTCGGTGCGTTTGGCGCTGAGGGTGATGGTCGAATCCTTGGGTGAAAATCCGACGGCATTGGCGAGAAGATTATACAGCACCTGCACCACGCGGCTTCCATCACCGACGAAACTGCCGATGTCGGGATCGGCATCGACCTTGAGTTCGATCCGGTCGCGGGCGAGCCGGTCCTGAATCCCCTCCGCGGCATCGTGGATGGCTTTACGAATATCGACCGGGCCAAGTTCAAGCGTCATCGCGCCGGCGTCGATGGTGGCGAGATCGAGAATGTTGTTGATGAGGGCGAACAGTGAGTTGGTCGAGGTCGTGATGTAGTTGAGATATTCGGCCTGCTTTGGCTTCAGCGGGCCGGTGGTGGGATCGGTCAGCAGATGCGCGAAGCCGATGATGGTGGTCAGCGGCGAGCGCAGTTCGTAGGAAACGTGGTGGACGAAATCGACCTTCATCTGGTCGGCGGCCTCGAGCGCCTCGTTGCGCTCGCGTAGCGCACGTTCGACGTTTTCGGTATCGGTGATGTCCTGGAAGGTCAGCATGGTGGCGCCGTCGGGCAGTGGCATGGTCATGCAGTCCAGCACGCTGCCATCCTTGCGCTCCAGCTTCAGCGTCCCCTCGACCCGGTTCTCGATCGCGGTAATCGCCTCGCGGATGGTCCGCCAGATGTTCGCGTCGTCGAACAGCGGCTTGCACCAGGCTTCCACGGTCTCGATATGCGGCTGCTCGCGTAGCGCGTCCGGCGATAGCTTCCACATCTTGGCGAATGCCGGGTTGAATAATTGGGCGCGGCCATTGCTGCCGAACACTGCGACCGCCTCGGCGAGATTATCCAGCGTTTCACGCTGGACCCGGATCAGGCCATCGAAGCGCCGGGCGAGGTCCAGGCTTTCGGTAACGTCGTCGAACAGATAGGTGACGCCGCCTTCCGGGTTAGGCGTGGTGACGACGCTGACCGCGCGGCCATCGGGCAGATACCAGGTATCCTTTGCGGGCTCGACCGCGCGATAGGCCTCGTGCAGCTTGGCCTTCCAGGCCCGGAAATCCGGCTGTTCGGGGAGTTTGCGCGCGGCGCGCAGGCGATCGAGCACGCTGGAATCGTCGGGATTGCCATCGAGAAATAGGCGGTCCAGGTCCCACAGGCGGCGATAGGAATCGTTGTAGAAGGCGAGCCGCCGCTGGCCGTCGAATATGGCTACGCCAGATGACAGCTGATCGAGCGTGCGGCGATGCGCCTCCGCCATCCGCACCAGCGCCGCGCTAAGCGCGGTGGCTTCGCTGGCGTCGATGGCGATGCCGATGCTTCCACCGCCGACATTCAGCGCGCGCACGTCGTAGAAGCGCCGCTCGCCGCCGACCACGATCGGCAGCCGCGCATTGAAGGCTGCGGTGGTGTTCAATGCACGATTCATATCGCGGCGGTCGTCGCTGTCGAGCAGTTCAAGGTTGCGCTCGATCGCATCCCCGATGCCTGCGGCTTCCGTTGCGCGCGCATAGGCAGGATTGGCGTAGCTGAGACCGTCTTTGGCGTGCTTGGCCCAGATCGGCCAAGGCGCCGCGGCTGCGAAGCCGCGCAGCATCTCGGTTTCCTCCGATAACGCCTTGTGCCGGAGATTGGTTTCAGCCAGTTCCCGGCGCAACCCGGAGAGTTCGCGAATCCGTACAATGGCCTGGCCGCCGATGGCGCGACCCATGGCCTCGACGGAATGTCCATTCGACGTGGTGAGATTGAGCAGAAAGCCTTCGCCAGCCTCGCGCAAGGCATCGACCGCGTGATCAATCTGCAGCGCCGGCTCCGGCGGCAGCCAGGTTCCAAAGGCCATGATGCGCTGCGGCTGATATGCTTGCGAATCCTGCGGCATCAGAAGCGAAGTATCGCCGCTGATTTGCGGGCGATTGTCACCCGCCGCCCACGAAATCAGGATCTGCGGTTCCGCAAATAATAGCGCGCGGAACCGGTCGGCCTGGAATTGCAGGTCCTGAATGTCGGAGCGCAGCCGCGCCTCGCTTCTTGCCGCGCGGACGCGCGTGCGCATCAAAAGGATCGCCGCCACCACCGAAAAGCCCAGCAGCGCCAGCGCGGTGGCCAAGACCGCGATTTCCTGGCGGTTGAAATCGAAGAGGGTCGAGATCGTATCCAGCAGCGGCAGATCGCCGGCATCGGCCGGCACGATCGAGACCAGCGCCGCGCCAAGGCCGATCAGGCCGTTGCGCGCCAATGATGTGCACGACAGCATGGTCCGACGCATCGCAACGATCACGCCCGACATGTTTGCCCCAAACCGCACGACTTTACGCCCGGCTTTACCCGCCGTTCGCGAATCGAATGACAATATCCCCAACGGGAGTCGGCGGGTAAGAGTCCAGACCGTGAACGCGAATCCCGGTACAAAAAAATGCGCCGAGCTTAAGTTTAACGGAACGTATTTCTTTAAATTGACGCTGGTTGCAGTCCGGCTCGCCCCCTGCGATCAGGAACCGGCGGAAAGCTCCAGTTTCAGCACTGTCACGACATCCCGCAATTGAGCCGCGTCGCCCGTGGTGCGCTTCACCAGCAGCGCGCCTTGCAGCGCTCCGAAGATCAGCCGCGCCACCTTGCTCGCCGGGGCGACAAGTGTGAATTCTCCGCGCGCGGCCCCGCGCTTGAGAATCCCGGTCAGCCACGTCTGATGCGCCCTGAAGAAGCGGTCGACGCGCGCGCGAAGTTCCGGCGGGAGCGCCAGTATCTCCCCGGCCAGCGCTCCGCAGAGGCATACATGGTCGGGGGTCTTGGCGTAGCCGAAATAGGGTTCGATGTAGAAATCGAGCATCGCCATCGACGGCTGCGATTGATCCTCCGCAATGGCAACGAAGGCTGCCTCGAAGCGCTCGACATAGCGATCGACCACCGCGATCCCCAGATCGGTTTTCGAGGCAAAATGATAGTGGATGCTCGCCTTGGTGATGCCGAGCGCATCGGAAATGTCCTGATAGCTGAACGCGCTGTAGCCGCGGGTCTGGATCAGCATCTCGGCGAGGTCGAGGATCTGTTCGGCGGTGCCGGATCGCTGTTTGGACGACGTTGTCGTCATTGGTTTCCTGTCATGACATCGGGCGCAAATGACCTCGCTTGACCCAATATGTCGCTCCGCCGTTTGATTTCAGACTGCGCCGGAATCCGGCCGGGTTCCTTATCCATGTTCCGGCATGGTATATCCCATGTTCGTCCCCGAGGTCGCCGGACAATATGAATATCTCCTCACCGTCAGGGCAGTCCGCCTCGCCGTCCTGAGCACCCGCCTTGAGACGTTCCAGCATCACGCGCTCTCCCGTGTCGGGAGCACGATAAAGCGGCAGCCTCGCCACGCCCGTTTGGTCGGCTTGCTCCCATTTGGTTGATGATGCCGTGTCCATGACGATCCGGTTCTGTTCGGAATTCGCCATCTGCCTCAGTTTGACCAGAATGGTGCAGCCGGGCGCGGTTCGCGGCGTGTGGCGGCTTCGAGGCGGGTTGCGAACATAGGTTCCGGCCGGATAGTCGCCGTGCTCGTCGGAGAATACCCCGTCGAGGACGAGAAACTCTTCGCCGAGCGCATGATCGTGCGCCGGGAAGGTGCTGGCGGGGGCATAACGGACAAGGGAGGTGGCGCGCGCCACTTCACCGCCGATGCGATCGAGCAGCCGGCGTTCGACGCCTGCCTGCGGCGACGGAATCCATGGCATTTCGTCTGTCACGATCACCACGCGCCGGGAGAAATCGGCATTGACGAGTTCGTTTGACATGGCGGCCTCCCTAGAAGTGTTCGGAGAACGGACGCATATCCATCTCGTGGGTCCAGGCGGAGGGATGCTGCGAGGCGAGCTCGAGATATGTACGGGCGACCGAGTCAGGGTCCATTCGAGCGGACTGGGCGGATCCGAATCTCCGATCAGTCTGAGGTTCGTCGATCAAGCCGTCGAGAACGACATGCGCGACATGAACGCCTTTGGGGCCGAATTCGCGCGCGAGCGATTGCGCGAGGCCCCGCAGGGCAAATTTCGCCGATGCGAATGCTGAAAATTGTGCGGCGCCGCGTATTCCCGCTGTTGCGCCTGTCAGAATAATAGCGCCTTTGCCGCGCGCGACCATGTGCGGCAGGACGGCCTGCGCTGAAATCATCGCGCCGAGGCAAGCGACCTGCCACGCCTGCTCAAAGTCGCTCACCGTGGTCTGCTCGAACGATTTTATTGCCAGCAGATGCGCATTGTGGACGAGCACGTCGATGCCAGCGGCATGGGTTTGCAGAACGGCTGCGACATCGACCGGCTGTGCGATGTCGCAGGTGAGATGGGCGTAAGTGCCCCCGCTCTGTTCGACGCGCTGGTTCAGATGCGCCGACGATCGCCCGGTCCGTGCAAGGCCCACGACGTTGTAGCCGGCTGCTGCGAAGGTCCCGGCGATGCTTGCACCGAGACTTTCGGCGGCTCCGGTCAGGAGCAAAGTGCGGCGGCCGGGACGGTTCACCGCCATCAGATCCAGTGCAGGATGCTTGCGAGAATGACGATCTGCGCCACCCAGCCCGCTGTGAACGCGAGCGTGCGCGCTACGGGAATGCCGGCCAGATAGACGAAGAAATGTATTAGACGCGCGAAGAAGTAGATCACGACGGCCATTTTCGTCGCCGGCGTCGAGATGTTGAGCAGATGCGCGACCAGCACCGCCGGCACGAAGATGGCGAGGTTCTCAACGGCATTCTGGTGGGCCTTGATCGCGCGTTGCGCCCATGACGATTGCGGTTCGCCGCTATCCGGCGGCGTGGCAGCGAGCGTCAGCCACAGCCCGCGAACGGCGAGACGGTTGAGAATATACGGCACCCAGAACAGGGCCGTCATGAGAACGGTGAGCGTCAGCCAATAAAGTTCTGTTGTCACGATGGACTCCCCCTTGGAATGAATATCCAAAAACTGACCTACTAGTAGATAAATGTCAACCGATCGTGTTCTTAAGGTCAGACCTCGCGAAGGCGAGCTATCGCCGGGTGTTTCGACCGAAGCGCTTGTTGCGGGCTAGAGCATGATCCCGACCCGAAGGGCCGCGTTAGCGCAAAGTGGATACCGGTTTTCGCTCGGGACAAACGCGAAGCGTTTGCCCGGAGATCATGCTCAAACGAAAAAGATGAGCGACGGGTCTGATTCAGCGGAGCTGGATCAGACCCTAGCGGCCGGTCGAGCCGAAGCCGCCGCCGCCTCGGTCGGTCGCCGAAAGCGCGGTCGCAGGAATGAGTTCTGCCCTGACCACGGAGGCGATCACCAGTTGCGCGATGCGCTCGCCGCGCTGGATCGTAAACGGCGCGGCACCGTGGTTGATCAGGAGCACGCCGATCTCGCCGCGATAGTCCGCATCGACCGTGCCCGGCGCATTCAATACGGTGACGCCGTG
>JBGQCE010000045.1:0-11285 GCA_041495185.1 Bradyrhizobium sp. | reverse complement strand
TTATAGGTGCCGCGCACCTTGTCGAACAGCGTCCAGGTCTGAACCGTCACCACGAACAGCAGCACCAGCGTCGCAAACACGTCGATCCAGCGCTGGTATCTCGGACCGACATTGGTCCAGATCAGGTCGACGGTGATGTGTCCGCCGCGATAGCTGGTGGCGGCGATGCCCCAGAAGATCAGGATGCCAAGCAGCATGCGCCCGATATCGAAGGAGTCAGGGATCGCATAATTGATTGTGTTGCGCAGAATAACTGCGATGAAAATGTTGGCGGCGACAATGCCGACAAATCCGGCCGCGATCCATTCGATCGTGTCGATGAAACGATCCATCGAGGCGCGCTTCATGTCCGCTCCACACGGCCAGAGATTGCAGGAAGTATGCGGCGGCAGGAGGATCCCGCCGCCGCACCGGTATGCGGGAAGCTTTTACTTCGCCAAAGCGTTGTACTTGGCGAGAGCGGTGCGAAGCTCGGCCATCGCGGCGTCCGGGTCGGTACCGGTCTTCTTGACAGCATCGGCCCAGGTCTTGATCAGCGGCTCGGATGCTTTCTTCCACAGCGCGATCTGCTCCGGCGTCAGTTTGTACACTTCGTGATCGGCCTCTGCCTTCACCTTGTCGAGACCGCTGTCCTCGAACTTGCCCCAGGGTTCGCCGACGCGGCCGGCGGCCTCGGTATTGCAGTTGTTATCGATCGCCTTCTTCTGCCGGTCGGACATCTGGTTGTATTTGTCCTTGTTCATCACGAAGGCAAATGTCGTGACGTAGAGCGGCGCATCCATGTCGTATTTCGTCACCTTGTCGATGCCGAACAGCACCAGCGATCCCCACGGGAAGGTGACGGCGTCGGCAACGCCGCGTTCGATGATGTCGCGGACTTCCGGCGCCGAGGACTGCACATTGGTGCCGCCGAGCTGCGTCACGAAATTCGCCATGGTGGCATGCGCCGGGCGAACCTTCATGCCCTTGATGTCATCCGGCACCACGATCTTCTTCGCGCGCGAGTGGAACGACGAGGGCGAATGGATGAAGGCCAGGCAGAACTTGACGTCCTTCATTTCCTTCTCGGCATATTTCCGGTACCAGGCGTCCAGCGCCATCGAGCCGCCCTTGGCGTCCGACATCAGGAACGGAAGCTCGCCGGCGCCGATAATCGGAAAACGGCCGGGCTGATAGCCCGGATTGACGTAGGTGACATCGGCGATGCCATCGCGCGCCATGTCGTAATGGTCGAAGGCCTTGCCAAGCTGCTGTGCGGGATAGACCTTGTATTTGATGGTACCCCCGGATTCCTTTTCGACCGCGGCGCCCCAGTCTTCCAGCGCCTTTTGCAGCGGGTGCGAGGCCGGTACCCAGTGCGACAGTTTCAGTTCGAAGGTTTTTTCCTGCGCGAACGCAGGCGTCACGCTGGCGGCCAGCAGCAGCGCCAAGAACGTCTTCCTCATCGACTCATCTCCCCTTGTGACATCAGGGCTTCAATGGCCCTTTGCAGATATTGTTATATGATATAATTATCATTGCAAGTACGTGCGGCCACGTCCGTATCGACCGGGTTCAAGCCTATAATAATCAAGGGAGCAAGTATTGCGGACAAAAGTAGCAATCATAGGCGCAGGGCCGGCGGGATTGCTGCTGGGACAACTGCTTCACACCTACGGAATCGACAACGTCATTCTGGAACGCCAGACGCCGGACTATGTGCTCGGCCGCATCCGCGCGGGGCTCCTTGAAGAGGGAACGGTAGCCCTGCTCGACGAGGTGGGCGCCGGCGCGCGCGCGCACCGCGAGGGTCTGGTCCATAACGGCATCGAGATCGCCTTCGCAGGCAGCCGCCATCGCATCGACATGAAGGCCGCCACCGGCAAGACCGTGATGATCTACGGCCAGACCGAAGTGACGCTCGACCTGATGAACGCGCGCAAGGCGGCCGGCCTCACCACGGTCTATGAAGCCACTGAGGTCAAACCGCATGATTTCGATACCGATCATCCGCGCGTGACCTACGTCACGGACGGCGTCACCCACGAGATCGCCTGCGATTTCATCGCCGGTTGCGATGGATACCACGGCGTCAGCCGCGCCAGCGTGAAGCCTTCGGCGATCCAGACCTTCGAGCGGGTCTATCCGTTCGGCTGGCTCGGGATCCTGTCGGAGACGCCGCCGGTCTCGAACGAACTGATCTACTCCAACCACGCGAGAGGATTTGCGCTTTGCACCATGCGCTCGATGCATCGCAGCCGCTATTACGTGCAATGTCCGCTCGACGATCACATCGATCAATGGCCGGACGCGCGGTTCTGGGATGAACTGAAGCGCCGGCTGGATCGGAAGGCGGTCGACAACCTCGTCACCGGGCCTTCGATCGAAAAGAGCATCGCGCCGCTGCGCAGTTTCGTCGCCGAGCCGATGCGGTTCGGGCGGATGTTCCTGGCCGGCGACGCCGCGCATATCGTGCCGCCGACCGGCGCCAAGGGGCTCAACCTCGCCGCCAGCGACGTGCATTACCTGTCTCGGGCGTTGCGCGAATATTACGACGAGGAATCCTCCGCCGGGATCGACGGCTATTCCGAAAGGGCGCTGGCGCGGGTCTGGAAGGCGGTGCGCTTCTCGTGGTGGATGACCTCGATGCTGCACAAATTTCCCGATGAAGGAGAATTCGCCACGCGGATTCAGCTGGCCGAGCTGGATTATCTCGTCAGCTCGAAGGCGGCGATGACGTCGTTGTCGGAAAATTACGTCGGCTTGCCGTATTAGGCATCCGTGCGACAGGCCGAGACCGTTCGCAATCCGGAGAAATTCCTCATGGTGAGGAGCGCGTCTTCGCGCGTCTCGAACCATGAGGCCCGCGGTGCAACGAACGATCAAGATCGAATCCGCGATCGGATATGAACTGCCGGCGTGACGCGCCTTTCCGTCATTGCGAGCCAACGGGTCGCGCGAATGCGCGCCCGATGACAGGCTCCGCGAAGCAATCCATAGAGCCGCAAAGAAGAATGGATTGCTTCGTCGCTATCGCTCCTCGCAATGACGGACTCCCATCAGGCGCCATTTCAAACAGACGCCGAAATTTCGTTTTAAACTTTGTAAGCGGTGCATTCGACACCGGGATCGCGTTCAATGGCGATGTATCGCCAACACGCGAGCTCTTCGCATGACCGCTATCAATACCGATATCCCCGAAGGTTTCGAACGCCACTTCCGGCAAAGCCCGCTCACCGATCCCTGGGAACCGCTATATTCGAAGCGAACGGACAAGGCTGTGATCATCGGGTTGCGGCTCGCCAGGCCGCACACCAATGGCCGCGGGCTAATCCACGGCGGCCTGATCGCAGCACTGGCCGACAACGCGATGGGCTATAGCTGCGCTCACCAGATGGGCGGAGTCTCCTCGCTGGTGACAATCGGGCTTGCGGTCGATTTCATAGGCACCGCGCAGGTCGGACAATGGCTCACTGTGGGGACCGACGTGATCAAGACCGGCGGCACCATCTGCTTCGCGCAAAGTCTTATCAAGGCCGACGACGTCGTCATTGCGCGCGCCAATGCAACCTTCCGCGTCGTGCCGAAAAAAAATGACGATGACGGAGTTACGCCTCGCCGAAATGCCAGCCGCTGATATCGGTCACGAGATCGACGAAGGTGCGCACCTTGGCCGACAACAGCCGCGACGTCGGATAGACGATGTGGATCGGCAGCGGCGGCGGCTCGAATTTCGCCAGCACTACCCTGAGCCGGCCGGCCTTGATCGCCTCCGCCGCCTGATAGGCCAGCACCCGGGTCAGGCCGCCGCCCTGCTCGGCATACTGGATCGCTGCGTCGGCGCTGTTGGTGGTGAACCGCGGCATGCACGCCACGCGAACCTCGCGGCCGTCTTCGACAAAGCGCCAGTCCGGTGACGCGGCCATCGCGCCGAATTGAATCGTTTCATGGGAAGCGATGGCCTCCGGCGTTTTCGGCTCGCCGCGCTTTTTGAGATAGCCTGGTGAGGCGATCACGATCTGCCGCATCTCGCCGACATGGCGCGCAACCAGGCTGGAGTCCGGAAGGTAGCCGATCCTGACCGCGAGATCGACGCCCTCTTCCACCAGATTGATCATACTATCCGACAGCCGCAGTTCGCCTGTGACGTCGGGATAGCGTTTCAGGTAGGCCGACATGACGGGACTGACGTGCAGGCGTCCGAATCCGACAGGCGCCGAGACCACCAGCCTCCCGCTCGGCTTCGTGCGCTCGTCCTGAACCGAGCCTTCGGCTTCCTCGACATCGCCCAAAATCCTGCGAGCGCGCTCCAGATAGCGCGCGCCGACGTCGGTCAGCGCGACCTTCCGCGTGGTCCGCTGCAACAGCCGCGCGCCGAGACGATCCTCCAGCGCCGCAATCAGCCGCGTGACGCCGGATGGCGACAGGCCGAGCTTGCGGGCTGCCGGCGCAAAACCCTGGAGGTCGGCCACCGCGACAAAGGCCTGCATGGCGTCGATGCGATCCATGGGATTATTTCATATACTGCAATGATGAAGTGTCAATCCGTATAATTGTTCCGAGAATAGCTGAGGAGCATGTTGCGGGGCGAGCAGGTGCTCGCTCCGAACCAGCCAAAAAGGAACAACGTGATGTCCCGCCTCCCCACCCCCGCCTCCATCGAAGCATCCCCCGCCGCCGCCCAACCGCTGCTTGAGGCAGTCAAGAAGCAACTCGGCGTGGTGCCGAACCTGTTTCGCCTTGTCGGCAACAGCCCCGCCGCGCTCGAAGGATTTCTCGGGCTGAACGGCGCCCTCGCCAAGGGTGCGCTCGAAGCCCCGACCCGTGGGCGCATCGCGCTTGCCGTCGCCGAGATCAACGGCTGCGACTATTGCCTTTCGGCGCATTCCTATCTGGGCAAGAATCTCGTAAAACTCTCCGATGCTGAAATGGCCGTCAATCGCAACGGCGGCTCGACCGATCCGAAAGCCGACGCGGCGGTCCGCTTCGCCGTCAAGCTTGTCAATGTGCGCGGCCACGTCTCAGACGCCGACATCAACGCCGTCAAGGACGCCGGTTACAGCGACGCGCAGATCATCGAGATCGTGTTGCATGTCGCGCTGAACACGTTGACCAACTATGTCAACGTAGTCGCGAAAACCGAGATCGACTTCCCGGTGGTCACCGCCAAGGCCGCATGATGTCGCGCATGTGGCGCGCCCGCTGACGCTGGCGCGCCGCATGCCCTGCTTCGGGCGGAGTTCGAAGGAGCCTCCGATGTCGGACATTCACACCTATCCAAGCGACGTGGCGTTCACCCCGGCGGTGAAGGCCATTCAAACCCGCAAGGGATCGCGCGACGCCTATGCCCGCGTTGAACAGAATGGCGGCTGGCGCACCGAAATCGACGAAAACCTCATCGCATTTCTCGCCAGCCAGGACAGCATGTTCCTGGCAACCGCCAATGCGGACGGACAGCCCTATATCCAGCATCGCGGCGGTCCAAAGGGCTTCATCCGGATTCTGGACAAGAATACGCTGGCGTTCGCCGATTACAGAGGTAACCGGCAATACATCACGCAAGGCAACCTCTCGGAGAATCCGAAGGCCTACATCTTCCTGATGGATTTTGTCCATCGCCGCCGGGTGAAGATCTGGGGCGAAGCGCGCGTGGTGGATGACGATCCGGCGCTTTTGAAATCGCTGATGCCGCAAGGCTACAAGGCGCGGCCCGAACAGGTCATCCTGTTCAGGATTTCCGCATGGGACACCAACTGCCCGCAGCATATTCCGCAAAAGTTCGACGCCGCCGATGTAGCGGCAGTGCTGGCCTCGCGCGATGCAAGGATCGCGGAACTGGAAGCGGAACTGGCGGTGCTGAAGCGCCAGCCCGCCCCGGTGGATTGAAAATTCATGCAGCCTGTCGCAGCGGTATCCAGGCGAAGTCCGGATAGTACTGAAGCATCATGCGGTCGACATAGGCTGTAAGATTTCCGAATTGCTCGGTCCGCTCCCGCAATTGCGAGGCGAAGAACGGTGTCAGAATCCCGGCAAGCGCGCCGAATGCGGTGGCGTCGGTACCGCAGGGCGTGTCACCCATCAAATACGACTTGTCCCCAAGCTGAACTGACAGCGCAAACAGCGAGCGGACCGCAAGATCGACGTCTTCGTCAGGGGCGTGGCGGCCGAGACCGCTCAGCAGATAATTCTCGGCGACGCGGAACTGCGCGTCTTCGCGAAGTTTTTCACGCAGATGCTCCGGGGCGCCGTCGAAGAAATGTGCCGGCCCTTTTGCAAAGTTTTCAGGATCAACCCAGCGCGCGCCGACCAGTGCCCAATAGAGGTGATGCTCGATCATCCGTTCGAAAGCCCAGGCCTGCGCGCGCTGCTGCAAATTGAGGGGGGCGTCGAAATCGAAACCGTATTTGCCTTCAATGTGCGCGCGAATGAAGGTGGAATCGGCAATGCTCTCAGCCTCGTCATCGATATAGGGCAGTTGCCCCTTGGGAGAGCCGGGCGGCATCGCCCTCTCCTTGCGATAGGTTAGACCAGCCATCTTCAGCTGGACTTCGGTCTTGGTCACAAAGGGGCTGATTTCCGGCAAGCCGAATCCGGGGCCAAAGCCATAAAGGGTGATCACGTGAGCGCTCCCGATTTCTTGAGCAGGCGCTTCAGACTAGCCATCCCCTGCTGCCACCGTGGTGTCAGCAGCGGCGACATCGTTGTCCAGAGGTCGAGGCCGTAGAGAATCATCATGGACAAAATCCTCTTGGTTGGAGTGTTGTCCCGGTATACTGGCCCCCTGCTGCCAACATGCTGTCAGCATCGGCGCTGCTGCACCCTGAAAAGAGACGCCCCATGAGACGCGCCGACCGGCTGTTCCAGATCATCCAGGTGCTCCGGCGCACCCGGAAACCACTGACAGCAGACGCGATCGCGGCCGAGCTGGAGACCTCGAAGCGGACGATCTACCGCGACATCGCGACCCTGATGGGACAGCGTGTGCCGATCCGCGGTGAGGCCGGCATGGGCTATATTCTGGAGAAGGGATTTGACCTGCCGCCGCTGATGCTCACCCCCGATGAGATCGAAGCGGCCGTGCTCGGCGCGCAATGGGTCGCCGGCCATGCTGACACCGCCTTGTCCCGCGCCGCTCACGACCTGATCGCGAAAATCGCCGACACCGTCCCCGAACGCTTGCGACCTTTTGTGCTTGAACCCGCCAGCCGCGCGCGCCCGGGCTGGCGCACGGAACCCGATCGCATCGACATGGCACAGACGCGCGCGCAGATACACGAGGGAAAGAAAATCGCGCTGCGCTATCGCGACGAACACGGCCGCGACAGCGAACGCACCGTCTGGCCGATCGCCATCGGCTATCTGGAAGCCGTGCGGCTTCTGGCGGCATGGTGCGAGCTGCGCAGGGATTTTCGCAGTTTTCGAACCGACCGCGTGGTCGACGCCGTGTATCTCGACGAAAAATACCCCGAGCGGCGTGACCTGCTCAGAGCGCGATGGCGCAGGAGCCTGGTCTGGGAACATCCGAGCGATACCTGAACCGCGCGCCTCGCGCGGGCCAACTGGCCGATCGCTCTATTCCCTTGAGCATGACCTTTTTCGGAAAACCGGTTTCCACTTTTCCGGATCATGCTCTAAACAGGAGCATGGAGCCCAGCGAGCCAGCCATTGATGTCGAAAGCCCCTGCCAGGCCTGCGGCGCGTGCTGTTCCTATTCGTCGAACTGGCCCCGGTTCACAACCGAGGATGATGCGGCGCTCGATCTGATCCCGGAAAAATTCGTCAACGAAAGACAGTCGGGCATGCGCTGCGACGGCGAACGCTGCTCGGCGCTGTCAGGCAAGATCGGGATTACGACCGCGTGCACAATCTATGCGGTGCGGCCCGAAGTCTGCCGGACCTGCATGCCCGGCGATGTCGAATGCGAAATGGCGCGGAGACGGCACGGCCTGCCGGCGCTCGTATAACTCTCCACACAACGATGACTGCGATAGCGGCCATCGCTGCTGCTGCTGCCAGCAGCGTATACGTCAAGAAGATTGCCCAACTTTAGTTGGAGAATGGCGTTGACACAAATCAACGAAATTTCGTCTTTCAGCTTCATATAGTTTTTTGTCTAAGTGTCTGTCCGAAGAGTTCTTGAATCATATGAATCATCTGTGATTCAAGAGTGGTGGCCTGATTCGAGGAGGGGTCACCGATGTGGACGAGCAAGAACCGCGCCCGTTACGACCGCAGCAAGTTGCGATATCCGAGCGATCTGACCGACGACGAATGGGGATTGGTCGAACCGCTGATTCCGCCGGGCAAGAGTGGCGGTGGCAAGCGCACGGTGATCATGCGGGAGGTGGTGAACGGTCTCATGTACATTCTCTCGACCGGCTGTCAGTGGCGCGCGATCCCGAAAGACCTGCCGCCGAAAAGCTCGGTCTACGACTACTTCGATCTGTGGACATATGACGGCACATTGCAACGAATCCACTACGCGCTTTATGAGCAGTGTCGCGAACGAGCGCAGCGGCAAGCCAGTCCGAGCGCCGCCATCATCGACAGCCAGAGCGTGAAAAGCGCGGAAAAAGGGGGGCGTGCATTGATCCGCACGGGTACGATGCGGGCAAGAAGATCAAGGGCAAGAAGCGGCACATTCTTGTCGACACATTAGGCCTCCTGCTCCACGCCATCGTTCATCCGGCCGACATTCAAGATCGCGACGGAGGCGTTCTCGTCATGGCGACACTGTTCGGCATGTTTCCCTTTTTGAAGACGCTCTTCGCCGACAGCGGATATCAAGGACCAAAATTTGCGAAAGCGCTTGCAAAAGTTCTGCCGCATCTCGACATTGAAATCGTCAAACGTTCCGATCAGGTCAGCGGATTTGTGGTGTTGCCCAAACGCTGGATCGTCGAGCGCACTATTGCGTGGCTCAATCGCTGCCGAAGGCTCGCCAAGGATTGGGAGAATCTCAACCGAAAGGCGCTCGCGTTCTTGCGCCTCGCCTCAATCCGCCTCATGCTCAGAAAACTCTGCAATCCGGCCTGAAGTCTCCGGACGGACTCTGAGATGAGCAGAGTCGAAAGGGGACTGCAAGTCTGGGATGCGGTTCGACATCCACGATGGAATGCGCAGAGCAGTCTGAACTGTCCGGACAGGGCGCTGTCTCGCCCAAGCCGGGCTACCACAGGACCTACGATGAGGAATACGAAGCCCGTGTCTGAAGCCTCAATTCAAATCGTGAACCCTCAGCATGAGACAGCAGAGGGATTGGTGCGTGATCCGGATCGGCTGACTGAACCAGTCTGGGCATGTCGCAACAACGGCATGAGCGTTGACGTCTCACCATCCCAGTCAATGCGCAGAGCACCTTGGGGTAAAGCGGGTCATCTATGGGTCCATGGGTTGTTGATCGGAACGTCGGAACCCACGCACAGCCGCCGGTCGGTAGCGGACCGGCTAACCCTTCGAAGCCGGGTGATGGCGGTGTGTGGGGGCGGAGATCCCGTAGTAGTCCGAGGCCGGGAGAGCCGGCCACATGGCGAAGGGGATCAGGTGCCAGGTAGTTTTGCGACGAAGGAGGAATGAGCGGTGGACACCGTTTATCAGGCTGACAAGGCTTATCAGGCTGACAAGGCCTGGCTTCTCGACATTCAACGCAAACTCTACACGTGGAGTCGGTCCACCCCTGATGATGCGTGGCGGGACATGTGGAATTGGGTCACCCAACCACAGAATCTCCGCCTTGCATGGAGACGTGTCGCGAGCAATCGCGGCGCGCGCTCGTCGGGCGTGGACAAAGTGACCGTCAAACACATCGAGACGCGCATCGGCGTCGAGCGCTTCCTCACCATGACGCGAGCGACGCTGCTGGATGGCAGCTATCGCCCGCGCCCGGTGCGGCGCGTGATGATTCCGAAGCGTGGCAAGCCGGGCCTGTTCCGGCCGCTCGGTGTGCCGACGGTGCAGGATCGCGTGGTTCAAGCCGCACTCCTGCAATTGCTGGAGCCGATCTTCGAGGCGGAGTTCCTGACCGTCTCGTATGGCTTCCGTCCGAAACGGGCCTGTCGCGATGCACTGGAGCATATCCGCAACGCGATCCGACCGACCGGCGAGAAGACCGAAACCGATTGGCCTAGTCCGCCCTATCAATGGGTCATCGAAGGGGACATCAAGGGATGCTTCGACAACATCGATCACCACCATGTCATGACGTGCCTGCGTCGGCGCGTTGCTGACAGGCGGCTGACACGATTAGTGCGGGCCTTCCTGAAAGCGGGCGTTCTGTCCGAGGGCGCTTTGCTGCGCACCAAGGCCGGAACTCCGCAGGGCGGCGTGCTCTCGCCCCTGCTCGCCAATATCATGTTGACGGGCATCGAGCGTCGGTACGCCAGATACGTCGCGCCTCGCATCACCCGCGACGGCAAGCCGTATGCCCGCCCCGGCGATGCGCTGCGCAAGTTCCGCCACTATGAACGCAAGGCGGGGCGCGTGGTGTTCTTGCCCATTCGATATGCCGACGATTTTGTGGTGCTCGTCAACGGGACCGAGGAACAGGCCCGTGCCGAAAAGGAAGGTCTTGCCGTCTTTCTGCGGGAGCAGATGAAGTTGACGCTCGCCCCGGAAAAGACGCACGTCACCGCGCTCACCGAGGGCTTTGAGTTCCTCGGCCATCGTGTCCGGCTGCGATGGGATGACAGGTGGGGCTACTGGCCCCGCATCGAAATCCCCAAAGCCCGGGTCAAGGACTTCCACCACCGCATCAAGCAGTTCACGACAAGGGGGCGTTCGCGTCTCTCCTTCCAGGAGGTCATCGACGCCCTCAATCCGGTCTTGCTCGGTTGGGGACGCTTCTACCAGCACTGCTACGGAGCCAAGCAGGTGTTCACCCGCATCGATCATTATGTGTGGGATCGCCTGCGGCGCTGGCTGCGCAAGAAGTATCCCAAGACGCCTCGCCTCGTGATCCGTCGCCGGTACTGGCGGCGGCTCCCGGGCCGCGCCCGATATCGATGGGTCGATCAACGCCCCGTCGCCATCGTCGCCGACCTGAAGGTGGGCCGTCACGACCTGCTCAAGATGCGGATGCCCGACTACGCGTATCCGGCACGGGAGAGCCCGGTGCATAACGAAAGGTGCACGCCGGGTTCGGGAACGGGGGCTGGGGAAACCGGCGGGGGAAACCCCGACAGCGGCGCCTCGCCCCCACGTTCGCTGCGGACCAAGACGGGCGCCGATGGCAGGTGAACCCAAGCATCTCCGTTGCGCCATCTACACCCGCAAATCTACTGAACACGGCTTGGAGCTGGAGTTCAATT
>JBGQCE010000044.1:0-11365 GCA_041495185.1 Bradyrhizobium sp. | reverse complement strand
CGCCAGCATCCACGATCTCTCGGGCGGGCTCGATATCTACGGCAAGCCGATGGTGGATGCACTCACGCTTGCTGTCGAAGAAGCCAACGCGGCCGGCGGTCTTCTTGGGCGGCAAATCAAGCTGATCAATTACGATACCCAATCGAACATGCAGCTTTACACCCAGTTCGCGCAGCAGGCTGCGCTGAAAGACAAGGTTGCCGTGGTGCACGGCGGCATCACATCCGCCTCTCGTGAAGTGATCAGGCCGGTGCTTGACCGCTTCAAGACGCTGTATTTCTACAATACGCAATATGAAGGCGGTGTCTGCGACCGCAACCAGTTCGACACCGGCGTGACGCCGGCGCAGACCGTGGAAAAGCTTGTGCCGTACGCCATGAAGAAGTGGGGCAAGAAGGTTTATGTCATCGCAGCCGACTATAATTACGGCCAGATCACCTCGCAATGGGTGAAGAAATACGTCACCGAAAACGGCGGCGAAGTCTCGTCTATCGACTTCTTCCCGCTCGACGTTACGAATTTCGGCTCGACCATCTCCAAAATTCAGGCGGCGAAGCCGGATTTCGTATGGTCGGCGCTCGTTGGCGGTGCGCATATCTCTTTCTATCGACAGTGGGCCGCGGCCGGCATGCGCAAGAGCATTCCGATGGCGTCGACTACCTTCGCCGTGGGTAATGAGCACATTGTATTGTCGCCCGACGAATGCAATGGCATGCTGATCTGCTACAATTACTTCCAGGACTTGAAGAACAAGACGAACGAAGCCTTCGTTGCCGGGTTTCTCAAGCGCTTCGGCGCCGATTATCCCAATATTACTGAGCTAGCCATGGGGACGTATCAGGGTTTCAACTTGTGGGCGGCGGCGGTGAAGAAAGCAGGTAGTATCGACCGCATGAAGGTCATCGAGGCGCTGGAAACCGGCATCAGCATCGATGCCCCCTCAGGCAAGGTCACGATCGATCCTCCGACCCACCATTGCGTCCTCGACGTTCACATCGCCGAGGTCAACGACAAGAAGCTCAAGGTGCTGGAAGACTTCAGGCAGCAGAAGCCGTCGGACACAGCGGCGGTGTGCGATCTTATCAAGAACCCTGCCGACAACCAGCAATACGTGATCAAGATCTGATGCCGGTTGGCCGTCAGATCCATTGGGAAAGGTGAACGTGGATCTTATTGCTCTCCTGGCGATCCAGGTCCTTTACGCAATCGCCAGCCTGGCGCTGATCAGCGTCGGGCTGGCCATTATTTTCGGCATGATGCGGGTGATCAATCTCGCACATGGAGAATTCTTGATGCTCGGCGGCTATGCGGCGATCGTCGCTACCAGCCATGGCATCAGCATCTGGATCGCGATGTTGGTGGTGGCGCCCGTCGTCGTCGGCATCATCGGTGTCATCGTCGAACGGACGATCATCCGCTTCCTGTATGGCCGCATGATCGACACGATGCTCGCGACCTGGGGCCTTAGTCTTTTTCTGGTGGGGTTGACGACGGCTATCTTCGGCAACACCACGGTGGGTATTTCGGCACCACTCGGCAGTTTCCAGATCGGCGGCTATCGCACCAGCGCTTACACGCTCTTCGTCATTGCCGTGGCAGCCGTCGTCCTGGCCGGCATCTTCGTGGCGCTGCGCTGGACGCGACTCGGCCTGATTGCCCGGGGCACGATGCAGAACGCCAATATGGCGGCAGCGCTTGGTGTAAATCCGCCGCGAGTTTATGCCGTCACGTTCGGCGTCGGCGCCGCCTTGTCAGGTCTTGCCGGTGCGGTGCTTGCGCCGGTGTCTGGCGTCTTTCCTACGATCGGCGTCGCCTATGTCGCCAAATCCTTCATCACGGTGATCGGAGGCGGGGCTGCCATTCTCAGCGGAACGGTTTCCGCATCCGCGCTGTTCGGCGCCATCAATCAGATTGCCACCTTTGCCACGACACCGGTGTTCGGCGAGGTCGCGTTGCTTGCCACCGCGATCGTCCTGATCCGCCTGCTGCCGCAGGGCATCACCGGTCGCTTCTTCCGGAGAGGCCTGTGAACGCCCGCACCCTCAATTTTCTCGGCCTCGGGCTGGTGGGCATCGTCGGTATCGCCTTCCTGATCCTGACGCCGCGTTTTGCCGAGCTCGATACGGTGCTCGAACTCACGATCTATATGATCATGGCGATCCTGGCGCTCAGCCTCGCGCTGATCTGGGGTTACGGCGGCATTCTCTGCTTCGGCCAATCGGCTTTCTTCGGGTTGGGCGCCTATACTTACGCCATCGCCATGTTCAATATCGGCGAGAGCACAATCCCGCTGTTGCTGGCAATCGCCCTGCCGGCAGCCTTCGCTGCGTTGCTCGGCTATTTCATGTTCTACGGCCGCATCAGCGATGTGTATCTTGGCGTCATCACGCTGACGGTGACGCTGATCCTGTTCAATTCGGTCAATTCCACGGCCGGCCCGGAATTCCATATCGGCGTGGCACGGCTCGGTGGCTTCAACGGCATTCCCGGAATCCCGCCGCTCAATTACCCCGGCAACAAGGCCGCGGTGATCGATCTCGAAGGCATGTTTTATCTGGCGACGGCGGCATTGCTCGCGACCTATTTCGGATTGCGCCTGTTGCTGGCCAGCCGGTTTGGCCGCATCATCGTCGGTATCCGCGAAAACGAACGGCGCGCCGAACTCCTGGGATACGATCCTCGAGCGTACAAGCTCGCGACCTTCACCATTGGCGGCGCGCTGGCGGGTTTCGCCGGCTGCCTGTTCGCCAATTGGGGAAATTTTGTAAGCCCGACGATTTTCGGACTGGCGCAGTCCGCGCAAATCATCATCTGGGTCATCGTCGGCGGACGCGGCACGCTGATCGGTCCGATCGTCGGCTGCATTGGAATCCAGTGGCTAAGCACGGCGTTGGGGGCAAACCAGCCCAGCGGTTCGGATTGGTGGACGAAGCTGCTGGCCAATGCGCCGTTCATCCTTGGAATAATCCTTGTCGCGTTTGTGCTGCTCGTGCCGAAGGGATTGGTGCCGACGCTCGGCGATTTCGGGCAGTGGCTGCTGCGCTCGCGCACGCGGCGTTTAACTGCGGCCCTTAAACCCAAACAGGTGGAGGAGAGTTGATGGCTGCACCGCTTCTTCAGACCCGCGATCTCAGCATGCACTTCGGCGGCGTTAAGGCGGTACGCAACGTCAACTTCACGCTGGCCGAAGGTGAGCTGCGTTGTCTGATTGGGCCGAACGGCGCCGGAAAGAGCACGTTCTTCAAAATGCTCACGGGACAGCTGCAGCCGAGCCAGGGCCAGGTGTTGTTCCGCGGCCATGATATTTCCCACGCTCACGCCCACCAGATCGCGCGCCTCGGCATTGGCATCAAGACCCAGGTGCCAAGCGTGTTCGATGGTTTGAGCGTGCGCGAAAATATCTGGCTCGCGGCAAGCCGCATTCATTCCAGCGAGCACGTCAATGGCGTGGTCGACGAGATGCTGGAGCGTATCGGCCTCACCGGCGCGGCAGGGCGCCTGGTAGGCCAACTCGCCCACGGCCAGCGGCAATGGGTTGAACTCGGCATCGTGTTGTCGACGGATCCCGAGCTCATTCTGCTCGATGAGCCTGCGGCCGGCATGACGCATGAGGAGGTGTACAAGACCGCCGAACTCGTGCGCGAGATCAACCGCAGTAGAGCTCTCATTGTCGTCGAGCACGACATGCAGTTCATCCGCATGATCGCCAAGCAAGTGACGGTGTTCAACCAGGGCAGCGTGCTGGTGGAGGATGCCGTGGAGAATATCCTGCGCAACCCGCTGGTGCGCGACATCTATCTCGGCAAACAGGCGGCCGCATGATGCTCAATGTACAGGGGTTGCGTACAGGCTACGGCCGCATTCCGATCCTCAACGGGGTCAATTTCGCGGTCAACCAGGGCGAGTTCATTGGAATTCTCGGCCATAACGGCATGGGCAAGACGACGCTGCTCAAGGCGTTGATGGGATTCCTGCCGGCGACCGGCGGGGTGGTGCGCCTGGACGGCAACGACGTGACCGCGGCCGAACCCTTTCGTCGCGCGCGGCTGGGTCTCGGCTATGTGCCGCAGGGGCGCGAGATTTTCCCCGGCCTCACGGTTCACGACAATCTGCGTATGGGTTGCAGCAAGCAGGGTGGTGCCGAGCAAGATACGATCGCGACCGTGTTGGAGGAGTTTCCGCGCCTCAAGCCGCTTCTCGATCGCCCCGGCGGTGCGCTCTCGGGCGGCGAGCAGCAGCTGCTGGCGATCGCGCGCTGCCTTTGCGGCAAACCACGTCTCGTTCTTCTCGACGAGCCGACCGAGGGTATCCAGCCCTCGATCATCGACGAGATTGTCGAGGTCTTGCAGCGGCTGCGTGACAACAGTGGACTTACCATGATCCTGGTCGAGCAGAACCTCGACTTCATCGCCGCACTCTCAAAGCGGATTCTCATCATCCAAAAAGGCACCATCACCCGGGAAGTGCAACCGGGCGATCTTGGCGACGCAAGTCTTGTCGGAGAGTTTATCGGAATCACCACCTAGGCTCGATTCAGCGAGCAGTGACCACAGGGAGACAGACCATGGCAGTCAGAAGACCCACTCTCGCACAATTGCGCAGCGTAGCCGAGGATCTCGGCATGCACATGGGTGACGAAGAACTCAAATCCTACGATGCCCTGATGCAGGGAAATTACGCCGCCTACGACATTGTCGATGCCATGCCGGATTACGTCCCGGCCGTGACCTATCCGCGAACGCCCGGCTACCGTCCCGAGGGCGACGAGAACAAGTACAATGCCTGGTACGTCAAGACGACGATCAAGGGCGCGTCGAGCGGCAAGCTTGCCGGCAAGACGATCGCGCTAAAGGACAATGTCTGCCTGGCCGGCGTTCCCATGATGAACGGCGCCTCGACGCTCGAAGGTTACACGCCCGATACGGATGCCACCATCGTCACGCGCATCCTCGACGCCGGCGGCACCATCATCGGCAAGACGCATTGCGAGTATTTTTGTTTTTCCGGCGGCAGCCATACCAACGCAACCGGCCCCGTCCATAATCCTCGCAAGATGGGGTATTCGTCCGGGGGGTCGTCTTCGGGCAGTGCAGTTGTGGTGGCAATCGGTGAAGCCGATATGGCAATCGGCGGTGACCAGGGCGGATCGATCCGTATCCCCTCGTCGTTTAGCGGGATCTACGGAATGAAGGGAACACACGGCCTCGTGCCCTATACCGGCGTCATGCCGATCGAACTCACCCTCGATCACACCGGGCCGATGACCCGCAATGTCCGCGACAACGCGCTTCTGCTCGAGGTGCTGGCAGGCGCGGACGGCCTCGATCCCAGGCAGATTGCGCCGAAGGTCGCAAACTACACGCAGGCGCTCGAGGGCGGCGTCAAAGGGATGCGCATCGGCGTCGTCAAGGAAGGTTTTGGGCATCCGAGCTCCGAGCCCGACGTCGATGCCAAGGTCATGGCGGGCGCCCAGCTTCTCAAGAAGCTCGGCGCAACCGTCGACGAAATCTCGGTGCCTATGCATCTGTTAGCCCCCGCGATCTGGCTGCCGATCGCCGCGGAAGGCGCCACCGAGTTCATGATGAAGGGTAACGGCATGGGAACCAACTGGCGCGGTCTCTACAATACGACCCTGCTGGACGCTCACTCTGCCTGGCACCGTCGCGCTGACGAATTGTCCGACAGCCTCAAAATAACAATGCTGCTTGGTCAATATTTCACCAAGCACTATCGCGGTCATTTTTATGCGAAGGCGCAGAACCTGAACCGAAAGCTGCGAGCCGCCTACGATATGGCGCTGAACAGTTATGATTTGCTGCTGATGCCGACCTTGCCGATGAAGGCAACGCCGCTGCCGCCGCCCGATGCGCCGCGCGAGCTCTATATCCAGCGCGCGTTCGAAATGGTTCCCAATACGGCGCCGTTTAACGCAAGCGGACATCCGGCGATGAGCATTCCCTGCGGGATGAGCAACGGGCTGCCGATCGGGCTGATGCTGGTCGGCAAATATTACGATGAGTCGGTCATCTATCGCGCCGCCGCGGCGTTCGAAGGCGCAGGCGACTGGACCAAGATGTAAGAACGGCGCGGCCTGCTGGGCAACAGCAGGCCGCTCCATCATGCGGCATCATCAACGGAGGCGACGATGGATCTCGGATTGAAGGGCAAGAGCGTGCTGGTGACTGGGGGGAGTAAGGGCATTGGGCGAGCGATCGCAGAGCTATTTGCGGCCGAAGGCGCCAATGTCGCGATATGCGCGCGCAATGCCGACGAGGTCAGCAAGGTCGTAAAGGCGTTGGCGACGAAGGGGGGCAAGTCGTGGGGAAGGGCGCTCGATGTCGCCGACCCTGCCGCGTTGAAGCAATGGGTCGAGGGCGCCGCGGGTGAACTCGGCGGTGTCGACACCCTCGTTTGCAATGTCAGCGCACTTGCCGTCGGCGATACGCCGGAGACATGGGAGAAGTCATTTCGCACCGACATGATGCATACCGTCAATTCCATTGCGGCGGCCCTTCCTTATCTGGAAAAATCCAAATCCGCCTCGATCGTGATCGTATCGAGCGTGTCGGGTTTCGAGGTCGATTTCGCCGCCGGTTCCTACGGCGCCTTCAAGGCGGCGCTGATTCATTACGCCAAGGGGCTCAGCAACCAGCTGGTAGGCAAGGGCATCCGCGTCAACGCGGTGTCGCCGGGCAACACCTATTTTGAGGGCGGCATTTGGCAGAATATCGAGCGCGGCATGCCCGACCTCTACAAGACGGCGATGTCGTTGAATCCGACCGGGCGCATGGGCACGCCGCAGGAAGTCGCTGCGGGCGTCATATTCCTCGCGAGCCCGGTCGCGAGCCGCATTTCAGGCACCAACCTCATTGTCGATGGGGCCCTCACCAAGGCCGTCTAGCGAATCCGCCGGGAACACCGCCGCTTCAGCGAGCTGAGCGTCGCGGCCGAGATGGCGGGAATCCGGATCGCCCCGACCTCATTGAGCCTGCGTCCCCTGGACTGCCCGGCGGGCGAAAAATTTCCCTTGTTTTGCGGCTGCCCGGCCGCGATATAGCGATCGTTCAAACAGCAAGACCAGAGCTCGATTGGAACTATCGGACCTGCCTCCAGCGCCCCAGGGATGCGACGGGACGCTGGAGGCCGCGCTCGTCCGCCGTTATCGCCATATGTGGTAAAAGTGGTGTGCCATTTCGGCAAAGGATGAATGGTGCATGTAGATCGGAGTCGCGCTGGTGTCGGCAATTGCGACTGGCGCCGCCGGTGCGCTGCTGACGGGTGGGCTCGCAACAGCGAGGGCGGTAGGTATGTCAGCCAGCACAATGTTGACATGCGTGAGCTGGACGCCCGCAAAATCGTTGGCCGCAACATGCGCGGTCAACCCGGCCTGAACCAGCTTGAGATCGGTCGTGTACCTGCCGTCCGTGCCGTGCCCTTGGTTGCCCACCGGTACATTGTTATGCCACAGCCCACCTTCAAGGATTCTGATCGTGTCGTTTAACATGTTCTCGAAATAAAGATCACCGGGATTGAGTGCCATTGTGCTTGTCCTCTCCTTGGCTTCGAAATTTCCCTAACAGCTCATCGAGACGCGTTCGCTCCGTGAATTGCATGACCGATCAGCGCACTGAAGGCGCAGCATGAAGAGTTATTTAGCTTCGTGGCACCATTCGGCCGATACCGGGGCCAATGCGTGCAGAAGCAAGGTGATAGGCTGACGATTCTATGACGCGCGTTGCGTTTCTTCGGACCGTCACACACATACCAAAGTAAATACCGAAAGCACTGTCGGTAATTATTGCAGAAATTTTCGGCTGCCAAATTTTTTTGCACACAAGATTTTTGCGGCATGTGGGAGACCCACGTAGATTTCCCCGTAGATCGTCTCGATCATCTAGGTTGCAAGCACGGGCGCTACGTCGCCCAGCGAGCGATCGACCTGGTCCGGGGTCTGCCCGAGAATTTCAGCGAGTTTTTGCGCGCCGCGTGCGCGGCGTTCCGGGTCTGATTGCATGGTGGTTTCCTTCTGCCGCCGGCCGCTTTAATGTGAACTTGCCATCGGTCTGGCCAAGCGCAAGGAATTACCGGCCCGGTTGGCGATAGGCGGAGGTATTCGCCGACTTCATCCGTGCCGACATCGAAAAGTGGGTCGCCGTTCCTGCCACGCCCGGCTCCGGGAAATGAGCATTGATCCAGGTCTGGCACCAGCAATCATAGCAGGAGGTTCGCTTGGCCAGTACGGTTTTCGATTCGGCCTTGTTTCGCGATATGTTCGGAACCGCTGAAATGCGTGAGATCTTCAGCGATGAAGCGCTGGTCGGACGCTATCTCGAAGCCGAAGCGGCGCTGGCGCGCGCCCAGGCGCGCGTTGGTGTCGTGCCGAAGGATGCCGCTCAGGCCATCGATGCGGCCTCGCGTTCCCTCAAGATCGACTACGACAAGTTGCGGCATGAAACCGGGATCGTTGGCTATCCGATCTTGCCGCTGGTCCATCAATTGTCCGCGGCGGCCGGCGAAGCAGGGCGCTTCGTCCATTGGGGCGCCACCACGCAGGATATCATGGACACAGGTAACGTGCTCCAGATCCGGGCGGCGCTGTCCATTATCGAGCGCGACCTTAGGGAGGTCAGCAATATCCTCGCTGACATGGCGAGGAAATATCGCGATACGCCGATGGCGGGCCGCACCCATCTCCAGCAGGCGCTTCCCATCACCTTCGGCTACAAGGCCGCCGTCTGGCTCTCGTCGATCGATCGGCATATCGAACGCATCGAACAGGCGCGGCCCCGCGTGCTCGTCGGTGAGTTTTCAGGTGCGGCCGGCACGCTTGCATCCATCGGCGAAGGCGGGCTGGAAATGCAGAAGCTGTTCTGCGAGGAACTGGGGTTGAATCAGCCTTCCATCACGTGGCACGTCGCGCGCGACGGCATCGCCGAAGCAGTGACCTTGCTCGGCCTCATCACCGGTACGCTGGGCAAGATCGCAACCGACGTCATGATGATGGCGGCAACCGAATTCGGCGAGGTGTCAGAACCGTTCGTGCCGGGCAGGGGCGCATCATCGACCATGCCGCAAAAGCGTAACCCGATCTCCAGCGAATTGATGCTCGCCGCCGCAAAGGCCGTCCGCCAGCACGTGGCCACCATGCTTGACGGCATGATTCAGGACTTCGAACGGGCGACAGGGCCGTGGCATCTGGAATGGGTATCCTTGCCCGAAAGTTTTCTGCTGACGGCATCGTCACTTGCGAATGCCAAGTTCATGCTCGGCGGTCTTGTGGTGCACGAACAGCGGATGCGCGAAAATCTCGATTTGACGCATGGTCTGATCGTCGCAGAGGCAGTCATGATGGCGGTCGCGCCGAAGCTCGGCCGTCAGCATGCCCACGACGTCGTCTATGACGCATGTCGCAAAGCAATCGAGGGCAATGGACATCTCGCTGATATTCTTGCCGACATGCCCGAAATCGTCGAGGCGCTTGGAAGCGTGGATGCCATCCGTCGCCATTGCGATCCAGCGAACTATCTCGGTCTTTCGGGCCAGATGGTCGATCGTGTGCTGGACGCGCGCATGCCGCCAAAGGATGGGCTTGCCTGATCTTCAAACTCGCTCGACCGGCGGCCACGGTGATTCCCCGGGCATTTTGTTGCACTGCAATGCGCGCCGCCGTTGGGAAAAGAAGACTATCACTTTCCGCACATCAAATTGAAACATTTCCGTACCGAATCTGCTAAGGTCTATGGGTTAATTGGCTTCACACCGCAGGAGTGGAGTTCATGAATAAGCTCGTCGAAATTCGCAGCCAGGAATTTATTTGCCGAGAGCGCGCCTTGCTGGATTCCGAACGCAGAATTTTCTGGCTGGCACAGGCAGAAGAGTGGGAACAGCGCGCGCTCGATGAGATCGCGTTCCACTTCAGAGAATGCAACCTCGGCAGCACCGATTCCCAAACAGCCCATTAGAGTGCGGACGCTGGAAACCTTGTCGCTCCGTTAGACCATCGATCGCCGCACGCGCAGCGGCGATGGCTTTTTAATGAATTATTGAATGTGGCATGCCGACTGCGACGGCGCTTCACCGCCGGTGCCGCAGTTGGCGAGCGAAATGCGCTAGTGCCGTCGTTCCGGCTTTGTCACGGTCCGCCTGACTTCGGCGCCGCAGTCGGAGCATTCATAGATGAAGTCGATCTTCGCCATGCTCCAATGTGGTTCGACGTCTCTCACATACATAGGAAGTATTCCAATGCAGCCGGGGCAGACGATCGGAGCTGTCTCAACTTCGTGATGCTGGATGTAGGCTGGCATGTCGGCTCTCCCTCACAGCGGAAGCACGGTCTCAACCCCGGTCAAACCTAACCGCGTATGACGGATGTCCATCATCAACTCTTTCGAACGTACAAGGAACACCCGAATATTGTTCGTGCCTGTGGCATTCCTGTAACATCGAAAACGTCACCTTCGACGATAGAAGAATCACCAGCATCGGCTGGCAGACCTATCCGATCCTCGGAAATCCGGTTTAGCACCGAAGCGCGTCCCCAGCCGAGATGGTAGTCCGCGCTGACGCCAATACGGGGTCGGCGCAAGATGCACTCGGTCGCCCCAGTTCAGGTTGCGGCTGAGGTCTTGGGCAGCGGCACGCTCGGACACGAGTGTCCACGATGGCTCAAGATCGCTTCCCACCGTCAGCTTCGCGGTGAGTACGGTCTCGGCGCCCTGTTCTGGTTCATCCTCGATGTCGCCGGTCGCGGCTTTGAATCCGCGTACGTACGCACCATAAGCGTCGATGTTTTTCAGCGCATCGTCGAGTTCGTCAAGAGTGACCGAGATCGCTATCGCGTTCTCGACATCAAGGCCGTGAAAATCGGCGTCGGACACTTGTATCGTCCGCCGCGCGCCGATGCAGAGGTCGATCGCGTCGAGGATGGAAGACTTGCAAGAATCGCCCGGTCCAATGAGGCAATTGAGACCTGCAGAAGGTAGCCAGGACAGTGCCTTGATACCCCTAAAGTTCTCAATCTCAATTTTGAGAATGCGCGCCATGAGCGCGAGGGTTTAGGCCAAAAAACTGCATTGTCACCATGTACTTGATGGATTCTAAGGACGTGTCTCGCGAAAGGGCCGAAAGGCCAAAGTTAATAATCAAAGCGCGAACTGGGATGTCAAAGCCGCTTTTGCGTGGACCCATGGCTCGCGCCCCGGAATGCGCGAAAGAGAAAAATTCTCCTGTGGGATCAACGTGATTTCACCCGTCCAGCCCTGTTTCTAAAAATTTTCCCGTTTCCGCCTGACCCAAATCAAATCTATATCCACGCCGTCCCGCCCCACACAGAGGGGCGTTTCGCGATCGTCACGGACGTAGGGTG
>JBGQCE010000043.1:0-11614 GCA_041495185.1 Bradyrhizobium sp. | reverse complement strand
TCGAATTTATCGGCCGTCAGCGGCTGCGACCAAAAGCCGGATCGCGTATCTATTCCCGGATTCTCGGCGGGATGCTGCACTTGTGCGCTATATGACGGAGTTCGCCAAGATGCTTGAATTCGCGGAGCGACGAAATGTTCGCGTCGTCGTGATCAAGATGCCGACACCCGGACAATTCCGGACCCTGCTGCCAAACGAGGCGGCGTTCGACGAAGCCATGACGGCGGCGGTCGCGAACCACGGGATCAGCTTCAATAATTTATCGGCCGAGCTTGACGAACCACGCTTCTATTTCGACACCGACCACCTCAATAGGGCCGGGGTCGCGGAACTGTTCGCTCGCCATCTGAAGGCTACCCTGATGGCGCCAGCGAACTGAGCGGATCGGCGGAGCATCCGAATAGCGGCGTCGCCGTCGCGTCAGTCGGGTTCGCGCGGTATCCATCGGTCGCCGGATTTCTGGTATTTGCGTTTCACCGCCGCCCAGGCGACGCGATGCGCGGTGCTCTCGCGCGCGGGACCGCGCGATGCGTATTCCGTCCAGGCGTTGTTGAAGGCGCCGAGGTAGATCTCCTGCGCATGCAGCGGCAAATGGGCCTGAACCGGTGGAGGAAGGTCTTCGACTGACACGTAAGGCAAGCAACATCCCTCCGCGTTCGCGCAAGATCGGCGTCGTGCAAAAACGGTGCAAGACCGTTTAACCCATGGGCAATCGCCACAAATTGATCCAGAGCAAGCCGCGGCGGCCCGGGCCGGTTAGAAATTGCAAGACCGTTGCCCACACTCGTCGGATCGTTCCGTAATTGTTTGTTCCGATTTGGCCGGAGAATGAAATGGAGTCGGACTCGTCGTCACGAAAGCAGGCCGTCACAATTGGCTATATTTTCGCAGCCAGCATCGGCATGGTGCTGCTGCAATGGGTCTTTGCGACCTACAATACGGTCGACACCATTTCCTACAGTGAATTCGAGCAACTCGTCGCCCGAGGCAGCGTCACCGAGGTCGCCGTAGGTCAGGATACGATCCAGGGCAAATTGAAGGACAAGCTGGCGAGCGGAAAGTCAGCCTTCGTCACGGCGCGCGTCGATGCGGCGCTGGCGGAAAAGCTGGAGGCGAAAGGTGTCGTGGTGACGGGCGTCCCGTCGGGCGGGCTGTTCCAGACCATCCTGTCATGGATCGTGCCGGCGCTGATGTTCTACCTGGTCTGGATCTTCCTGGGGCGCCGGCTGGCGGATCGCCAGGGCTTTGGCGGACTGATGTCGATCGGAAAGTCGCGGGCCAAGGTCTATGTCGAAAAGGACACCAAGGTCACCTTTGCCGACGTCGCCGGCGTCGATGAGGCAAAGTTCGAACTGCAGGAAGTGGTCTCTTTTCTCAAGGACCCCAAGAGCTACGGCCGGCTCGGCGCCCATGTGCCCAAGGGAATCTTGCTGGTCGGGCCGCCGGGCACCGGCAAGACCTTGCTGGCCCGCGCCGTGGCCGGCGAAGCCGGGGTGGCATTTTTCTCCATTTCCGGCTCCGAATTCGTGGAGATGTTTGTCGGCGTCGGCGCCGCCCGGGTCCGCGATCTCTTCGAACAGGCGCGCAAGGCTGCGCCCTGCATCATCTTCATCGATGAGCTCGATGCGCTCGGACGCAGCCGTTCGCCCGGTGCCTTCGGCGGCTACGATGAAAAGGAGCAGACCCTGAACCAGCTGCTCGCCGAGCTTGACGGCTTCGACCCCCGCATCGGCGTTATCTTGCTCGCGGCCACCAACCGGCCCGAAATCCTCGATCCCGCGCTGTTGCGGGCAGGGCGGTTCGACCGGCAGGTGCTGGTGGATCGTCCTGACAAAGGCGGGCGCGTTGCCATCCTCAAGGTGCACGTCCGAAAAATCCGTGTCGGCCAGGATGTCGACCTGGACAAGGTCGCGGCTCTCACCACCGGCTTCACCGGCGCCGATCTTGCCAACCTGATCAACGAGGCGGCCATCGCCGCGACAAGGCGCAATGCCGAAGCTGTCGGCTTCGACGATTTCACGGTCGCGATTGAACGGATCGTTGCGGGAATCGAAAAGAAAAGCAGGGTGCTCAGCAAACAGGAACGCCGCAGGGTCGCTTATCACGAGATGGGCCACGCCCTCGTCGCCGCGAGCCTGCCGGGCGTCGATCCCGTGCAAAAGGTATCCATTATTCCCCGCGGCGTCGGCGCGCTCGGCTACACCATGCAGCGTCCCACCGAAGACCGGTTCCTGCTTGCGGCAAGCGAACTTAGAAACCGGATTGCGGTGCTGATGGGAGGCCGCGCCTCCGAGCGGATGATCTTCGATGGCGACGTCTCGACCGGTGCAGCCGATGATCTGCAGCGGGCGACGGAGATCGCCGTCGAGATGGTCACGAAACACGGAATGGATGCGAAAGTCGGGCAGCGGACCTACGCGCCCCGGCCGCAGACGTTTCTTCCGGCCATGCAGGACACGATCGTCAGCGCAGCGGAGGCGACCGGGCGTGAGATCGATCTGGCGGTGCGTGATCTGGTCGAGGCCGGTGACGTCTGCGCGCGCGCCATCCTCGAAAGGCGCCGAGGCGATCTCGATGCGGGCGTGGCACTTCTGATCGCAAAGGAGACGCTGACGGCAGAGGAGTTCGCGCCGCTGCGCCCGGTGGCGGCGCAAGAGAAAGCAACCGGATAAATTTCTGGCGCAGACACGCCTGCCGCAGGCTTGATGTCGATCAAATCAATGAACGCGCAATAATCATAGCATGATCGGTCGATAGTCCGCCGAAATTCCGCGGGAGATGTCTAGAGATAGCTGAAATCAGGAGCCGCCGTCATGGGATCCCCGGCGTCGAAAGAAGGCCGTTCCGGTGAAGCGAAATCGTTTGCTTCGCTTCGCGCGGAGATGGTCGAGCGAAATATCGCCGCGCGCGGCGTTCGCGACGACCTCGTGCTTGAGGCGATGCGAAAAGTGCCGCGCGAGTTGTTCCTGCCGAAAAGTCTTCGCGAATTCGCCTACGAGGATTCACCGCTCCCGATTGCCGGCGAGCAGACTATCTCCCAGCCCTATATCGTCGCGTTCATGGCGGAAGCCTTGATGCTGAAAGGCGGCGAGAAAATCCTCGAGATCGGCGCAGGTTCCGGCTACGCCGCTGCGGTACTCTCGGAAATCGCGGCCGATGTATACACGGTCGAACGTCTCGACCAGCTCGCGGACAAGGCCGCGGCGACGCTGACCGACCTCGGCTACGACAATGTTCACGTCCTGCATGGCGACGGCACCCGCGGATGGCCGGAATATGCCCCATATGACGCCATCGTCGTGGCAGCGGGCGGGCCGCAGGTTCCGGAGTCGCTCAAGGAGCAGCTGAGGATTGGCGGCCGGCTGGTGATCCCGGTCGGTGCGGATCAGCGCAGCCAGGAACTGGTCCGGGTCACCCGCATTTCGAAAAGCGAATATCGCAGCGAAGATATCGCAGACGTTCGTTTCGTTCCTTTGATCGGCGAGGAAGGCTGGGCGATCGCGAAAGGCGAGAGGCGCGCGCCGGTGCGCCGGGCGCCGCGGCCGGTTTCTCCTCAAGAGGAAACACTGGTCCGAAACCTCGCGGACGCCGCGGAATCGTTCCCGTCGATTGAGACTGCCGATCTCAATCCGCTGATGGCGCGTATCGGGCCGGCGCGCATCGTGCTGCTCGGCGAAGCGACCCATGGTACGTCCGAATTCTACAGGATGCGCGAGCGCATCACCCGCGACCTGATCGTCACCAAGGGTTTTCGCTTCGTTGCAATCGAGGCGGATTGGCCGGACGCCGCACGGGTCGATCATTATGTGCGGCATTTCCAGTTTCCGCCGTCGGAGTGGACCGCGTTTGCGCGGTTCCCGACCTGGATGTGGCGAAACACCGAGGTACGCGATTTCGTGAGCTGGCTGCGCAAGCACAACGGCACCGTGGAGAGGGGCAAGCGCGTCGCATTTCACGGCCTCGATCTTTACAGCCTTTATGACTCGATCCGATCGGTGCTGAACTATCTCGACGAGGTCGATCCGGTGTCGGCGAGCGTAGCCCGCGAACGCTATGGCTGCCTGACGCCCTGGCAGCGCGACCCCGCGACCTACGGCCATGCCGCGCTGACTGGATCTTATCCCACTTGCGAAGCCGACGTGGTGCGTGCGCTCACCGATCTCCTGGCAAAACGCCGGGCTTACGCCGAGCATGATGGCGAACGGTTTCTCGACGCCGCGCAAAATGCTCGTCTGGTGGCCAACGCGGAGCGCTACTATCGCATCATGTATTATGGCTCGCGCGCGTCGTGGAACCTGCGCGACACTCACATGTTCGAAACCCTGAAGAACCTGCTGGCGTTTCATGGCCCGGACAGCAAAGCCGTTGTGTGGGCGCATAACTCGCATGTCGGGAACGCCGCCGCGACCGAAATGGCCGCGCGCGGTGAGCACAATATCGGTCAACTCTGCCGCAAGGAGTTCGGTGACCAGGCGTATCTGATCGGATTTGGCACCCATAGCGGAACGGTTGCCGCGGCATCCGAATGGGGTGGCCCGATGGAAGTCAAGAACGTCCAGCCGGCGCTTCCCAACAGCTACGAACAATTGTGTCACGCGACGGGGCTTGCGCGTTTCATGCTGGGTCTGCGCGGCCGCGGCGATTTATGCGGCCCGAAAGGGCTTGGTAAGGAACGTCTGGAGCGGGCGATCGGCGTGATCTACCGTCCCGAAACCGAACGCGAGAGCCATTACTTCCAGGCCAACCTGCCCAGGCAGTTCGACGAGTATGTCTGGTTCGACGACACTCGTGCAGTGACTCCGCTGGATACCGCCGAGATAAAGGGATTGCCGGACACCTATCCGTTCGGGGTGTGATCCGATCATGAGCAGCGACGCGACCTCGTATGTTCTCAAAAAGATGGACTGGATGCGTGTCGAGCGAATATGGCCAAATGGCCGGCGCTATTTGTGGACGGATGCCTTCGGACTCGTTTTGCTGGTTTCGCTTTACGCGGAACTTGGCGACAAGAAATTCCTCGACCAGGCGGAGTGGTTAGCCGCCGAGGTGGACCGGGTTCTCGGGCGCGCTCGCGGCGTTCGTATCGGTGAGGCGCCCGATCGCGATGGGCAGTATTTTCACTATTTGGCTGTCTGGTTATACGCGTTGTCGGTGCTTGCCCGCTACTTGCCCGCCTACCGGCGCAAGGGCATCGATCTCGTGCGCGAGACTCATAGGGCGTTTGTCCTGCCCGGCAGGGGCGTGATCTGGAAAATGACGGAAGATTTGTCCGGGCCTTATCCCGGCTACGGCCTGGGCGCTCTTGACGCCTTCGATGGCTATATTTCGTACCGATGTCTCGGCGAGGAGCAGCTCAGCCGGGAAATCGCGGAAATGAAAGCGCTGGTCGATCTGTCTGCCCCGGAACTGTTCATCACCCAGGATCTGGGTCTCGGGATGATGTTGTGGATGACCCACTTCTTCCCAAATGAGGAATGGGCGGTGCTACAGCGGCGCCGTTGCCTGGGGCAGCTCGACGCCATGTGGCAAAAGGACAGCTATTTTTGCCGCGAACCGGAACTAGCGAACGTAAAAATTGCTTTTACCAATTATGGCGTCTCAGTCGGACTTCAGGCGGTGCGGGAAATGCCGCAACGCGTGCTGCGGCTGAATGAATTCTTCGATGGCTTCCGGTCGGGTGATGAATACGATCGCGACGCCATCACGCATGTCATGTCCTGCAATTCGCACTTCCCGGGATATTTCCTGCGCGACTTTTGCGGCTCGGTTCATCATCCATAGCAGCGGGAAAATGGCGGGCGACTTCCGGGGTTTCGGTTGGTGTCACTCTCACGGCAGCAAGCGAAGATCAATGGAACAGAAGCGTGCATATTGAGCTTTGGTGCAACAAGTGGCGTGTTACCCCGCCGAATATCCATTCGCGCAAGCGGGTATGTCCGTAAGCCCCGGCTACGATGATATCGATGCGGGCCTCGGACGCGATTGCATCCAGGTGGCTGCCGGCATCACCGGCGGAAAGTTCGACCCGTGCCGACGCCGGGACATTGTGGTGCTGAAGCCATTTGGCCACGTCGGCGACATGTCCGCTGGCGGCGTCTCGCTCGCGCTCGTCGGCCACGATCTCAACAATCGTCAATTCTGTGGCCCGTCTTAGCAACGGAAGCGCCGCCGAGATCGCCTTGCGGGCTTCGGCGGTATCCTTCCAGGCGATCAGAATACGATTCAAGGCCAGACTGGTGCTGCGAGGCGGCACAACCAATATTGGCCGACCTGCTCTCATGACGGCATCGCCGATATCGATCAGTTGATGTGGGCCAAGTGTGGTGTAATTTTCAGAGCGGCCGACCACCAGCAAATCCGCAGCCCGGGCCTCCGCCGCAAGGAAATCCACGGGATTGGCGACATCCGAGCGCCATTCCAGTGAATCGCTGAAGTCCTTGAGCGCCGATCGAAAGCGACTTTCGCAACGGCCAATGGCCTGGTTCAGTTGCTCATAGTCAACTTCGAGCACGCTCGATGCGATCATGCCGTCGGCATGGATGGCTGCGGTCGGAAGGCCGGCTGTTACACCAATCACGTGCGCCTTGAAACGTCCGGCGAGTTCGCAGGCAATGCGCAAGGCAGGTTCGCTGCTTTGCTCGAGGTCGAGATGCACCATCAGGGATCGATAGGTCACGTCGCCCCCGATTCAATGCGAGATCAAGGCCGGGACGGTGAGCGATTCGAACATGCCGCGCGTCGTGCCGCCCAGGATAAATTCCCGAAGTCTCGAATGACCATAGCCGCCCATCACGATCAGGTCGGTATTGTTGTCGGCGGCCAGCGACAAAATGGCGTTGTGAATATTGCCGGCATCTGCCGTAGTCTGGTGGAGTCTTGCGGCCAGATCGCGCCGGGCGAGGTGAGTTAGCAATGTCGCCGATGATGCTTCGCCTGCGGCAGCTTCGTTCTCGTTGACGGCAACGACGTCGATTGCTTTTGCCTTGCGGAGAAATGGCATGGCGTCATGGACGGCCCGCGCTGCCGGCAAGCCGCCGTCCCAACAGATCATCACACGATCGGTCTTGATGGGAGCGCGGGCGATGTATGGAACCATGAGCACGGGCCGCCCGGAGCCAAACAGCACCGCCTCGGACAGGGAATCGGTCTGGCTCGGGTTGGATCGATCCGGCTGAGCCACAATATTCAAATCATAGAGGCGCGACATTTCCGTCACGGCGCGGGTCGCCGCATAAGAAACGTCAAATGTGCTCCTGGCATCATGTGGAATGCCCAGCCGTCTTGTCACGATCTCGAACTGGTCGAGTACGGCTGCGGCCCGCTCAGCGCCGGTGTCGTACTCGGCGGCCATGACAACCGCCGCGGCTTCGGAGGCTATCATTGGATTTAATGCCTGATACACGCAGGCGATCCCATCGAGATGAGATTCGAACAGGGTAGCGACCGAAGCGGCGCAATCGATCAAGGCGCTGGCAGGCCGGTCGACGGGGAGCAGGACCGCGATATCGTTCAACATGCTGGATCGCCTTTTGGCTATGAATGCCTGACTTTGGTTGAATTATGAGCGCGTCCGCCCGGGACTTTTTGATCTATCTCATGCCCTGCGCATGCCAGGGCAAAACAGCCGCAAATGACATCCCGTCGGGATTTCTCGCGGCAGGAGGTAAATTGCCTCATTCCGGCTGCGCGGGTCGTAGCGGCTTCCCATCGAAGTTTCGTCCGGTTTATGCTGCCTCGGCCGAGGGCCCGACATGAGCAACCCAGAACCGTCAACCGATCCGAACACCGCAAGCGCCAATCGCACCGGCGCATATCTCGCCGTTTTGCAACTGGTGTTTACGCTGGGCTGGACGACCTACGTCATCTACCTGCCGAAACTGGCCGCGGAGGTCGGGATCGTGCCGTCAGCGGTAATCCTCATCCTGATGCTGGATCAGGCGATCTTCACCATGTCAGATACCGCGATGGGGATCGCCGCCGACAAGATCGCGCCGTTTGTCGGCAAGCTCGGCCTATTCGTCGGCGCATTGACCGCGCTGTCATGCGCGGCCTTCGTCGCGCTGCCGTTCGTGGCCGGCACCGGCCCTAGCGCCCAGGCCTGGTTCATCGCGTTGATCGTGGTCTGGTCGATTACCTCGTCGGCGCTGCGCGCCCCGCCGCTGACCCTGCTTGGCAAGCACCGCGCCAAACCATCGGTGCCGTTTTTGTCGGCGCTTGCGATGCTCGGTTACGGCGTGGCCGGCGCGGTGTCGCCCTATCTCGGGGTGGTGCTGCGCAATCACGACGCGCGGCTGCCCTTCGTGATTTCCAGCGTGGCCCTGCTGATCACCGCGCTGGCGTTGTCCGGGGTCGAGCGTGGTCTCGTGCAGGGAGCCTCGCCCCCGAGCGAGCCGGCGGAAGCCGCAAAACCGCTCGGCAAGGTGCCGATGATCTTTATTGTGTCGATGGTTATTCTCGCCCTGGGCTATCAACTGCATTTCAGTATCAACAGCGCGCCGTTCTATCTGCGTTTCGCCAAGCCCGGCGATCTTCAGTGGCTGATGCCGGTATTCTGGATCGGCTTCAACATCGCGATGTTTCCGGCAAGCGTGGTCACCAAACGCCGCGGCGGTTTGATCGTGATGGGGGCCGCCGGCCTGCTCGGAGCCCTGGCGATTCTCGGTGCCGAACTCGCCGGAAACCTCAACACGCTGATTGCTGCGCAATTCATCGCGGGCGCGGCCTGGGGCTGCATGCTGATGAGCGCGATCTCGGCGGCTCTCGCCATCGGGGACAGCGGCGCGGAAGGCAAGGTGGTGGGCCTCGTATTTTCAGCGCTGGCGCTCGGGACCTTCGCGCGGATGGCGGCGGTCGCGGGCGGCTTGCAAAAACTTCCCGAATACGCGCCGCTATTGCATTGGGCGCCGGTAGCGTGCTGGTCGGTCGCCGGCGCAGGCCTGCTGGTTATTGCGGCGTCGCGGGCCCAGCAAAGCATGGCGCGCATGCGCCCGGTTTAGATCAGGTCTCCTCATCCTGAGGAGCGGCGCCTACGCCGCGTCTCGAAGGATGAGTTGTGCGGACCTCATGGTTCGAGACGGCGCAAGAGCGCCTCCTCACCATGAGGACAGTTACGGCTTTGCCGGATGGATGAAGGCCCACGGGCTGGTCTCGGAATCCTTCGGCACTTCGACGGCGATGAGGTAGGGACCGCCGTCCGCCAGCGCTTTTTCCAGTGCCGGACGAAATGTCTCGGGCGACGTCACGCGCGCCGCGTGTACGCCGAAGGATTCCGCAAGCTTGACGAAATCCGGATTGACCAGATCGGACGCCACCACGCGGCCGTCGAACCGCTCGCGCTGGTCGCGCCGCACATTGCCATAGGCGTTGTTGTTGAAGACCAGCGTAACCACGCCGATGTTGAACTGAACCGCGGTCGCCAATTCCTGCACGCCGAACATGAAGCCGCCATCGCCTGTGATCGCGACCACCGGCCGGTCCGGGTTGGCGACCTTGGCGCCGAGCGCGGTGGGAAAGCCTGAACCGAGCGTACCCTGATAGCCTGAGGTGATGAAAGTGCGCGGCTGGTAGACCGGAAAACCGTACCAGGAGGCAAAGCCTACCTGCGACAACTCGTCGGTGACGATGGCGTTATGCGGCAGCACTTCGCGCAGAATATTCAAATACGCCATCTGCGGCTGAATCCTCTGAATCTGCTGCAGCGCTGTCGCCGAGGCCTCGCGGATCACGGCGCGGCGGCCGCTGGTTTTCGTGTAGCCGTTCCTTCTGACCGCCGCGAGCAGCTCGCGCGTGCCCGCCTTCGCGTCAGCGACCACGGCGGCGTCCGGCGTGAGCCGCCGCATTTCCGACGGATCGATATCGATACGAATGGATTTCAGGCCGGCCGGCTGAAACGGCCATCGGAACGATGAAGCCGGCAGTTCCATGCGGGTCCCGATCCCGATCATGAGATCGGTACTCGGCCACAGCCGATAGGCCGCCGCCATCGTCAGTCCGAGTTCATGGGCGTTAGAGACGATGCCGCGGCCGCTGCGGAACGCCACCACTGGCGCGTCGATCAATTCCGCAAGCTCCAGGATTTCATCGCGCGCGTGAATGGCGCCACTGCCGACGAAGATCATCGGCGTCTTGCTGCCGGCGATCAGGGAGGCTGCGGCCTTGACACGCTCGGTATCGGGCAGCGGCGCCGGAAACGGATCGAATGGTTTCGAGGCGCCGGTGTCCGCGCGCTGGGTGAACACGTCCCACGGCATTTCCAGCGCAACCGGGCCGCGCCGTCCCGACAGCATTTCCTGGAACGCACGCGAGACCAGCGCCGGGGCGGCGTCGGGATATTCGATGCGGTCGGCCCATTTCACGAAACTTCGGAGCGTCGCGAGTTGATCCGGCATCTCGTGCAGGTGGCCGCGGCCCTTGCCGAGGAATTGTGTCGGCACCTGTCCGGTCAGGCACAGCACCGGTTCGTTCGATCCGAATGCGGTGAGCAGGGCAGCACCGGCGTTGAGCACGCCCGGGCCGGGCACCACGCTGAACACGCCGGGCCTGCCGGTCGATCGCGCGTAGCCATAGGCCATGTAACCGCAGGCCTGTTCGTGGCGCGCGCCGATCACCTTCAATTGCGCCTGCTGGAACGCGTCGAACAGGCCGTAGATCTGGGCGCCGGGCAGGCCGAACACGGTATCGACGCCGTGCGCGACAAGGCCGCTGACGATCGCTTCGCCGCCGGTAGCTGAAGTCATTGTGTCTTCCAATCGCTCGCGAGCAGAATCATGGGGCCTCGTCGATCACGCCATTGCGCAGCACGCCGATATTGTCGGCTTCGACCTCGACGACATCGCCGGGCTTCAGATAGCGCGGCGGATCGAACCGCGCGCCGGCGCCGGTCGGCGTTCCCGTCACGATGACGTCGCCGGGCACCAGCGTGGTGAAGGTCGAGATATAGTTGATCAGATAGCGGAAGCTGAAGATCAGCCGGCCGGTGCGGTCGTCCTGCCGCGTCTCGCCGTTGACGCGCGTCGTTAGCCTGATATCCGCGATCTGCGATTCAGCGGTGTAAGGAACCAGCCACGGGCCGAGGCTGCCGGTGGAATCGAAATTCTTGCCTTGCGTCACATTGAATTTGGCGTGCCGGACCCAGTCGCGGATGGTGCCTTCATTGCACAGAGAGCCTCTTCGAGGATCTCCGGGAAGAATTCTCATCGGGAATGGCTCTTTCGCCGGATTCTAGCAAAGAATGAGGTAAAAAAACATCGAAAGTTGTACGATAAAAATACGAGGTTGGAAACATGTCAATCACCCCTCCCTAATGGGAGGAGCTTGAAAACAAGCTCGAAGTTGACCAGCCTCAGCTCTAGGGCAACCTGGAGCTATGTTAGGAACGAATATATAGGTACCGTGGGATGCTTCTCCAGTCCCACGCTCTACGGTAAGTGGTTAAACAGGCGTACGGGTTAAACTAGTGCTGCTTACACTTTAAACCGCTCCATAACTTTGGCGAGGAGACCTTTACACGGGAAACCGGAGCGCGGGTAACCGCAAGCGGGGCCGAAAGGCCCCAATTTTAAACATTTAAAAGGAGCTACGCTTCCTCCTAGCCCTAAAGAGCTGGGTTTCCGCG
>JBGQCE010000042.1:0-11697 GCA_041495185.1 Bradyrhizobium sp. | reverse complement strand
GACGGCGCGGCAATGAGATGATCCTGGAATCGCCGCGCGCCGGCGCGCTGTTCAGAATTTGCAATCCTGACATCGCGGCCGCCATAGCGGCGCTGTCGATGCCGCAAACAATCAGCCGGTTGCGGCGGCGGCAAGGCTTTCCGGGGATCGAGCTTCTCGCTTTGCTGGTGGATTGCCAGATCCTTTTCAAGGTCGACGCCGCCTACAGCGACAGGCTCCGGCAGGCCGAGGGCGACGACAACCTCGTTCTCTGGGACTTTCACGATCTTCTGTTCCACACCCGCAGCACGGAAGGCCGGCAGGCCAACCCGCTGGGCGGGCTTTATCCCCATGCCGGCGTCATATCTCCGCTCCCGGCAGTGCGGCCGCGCTGGCCCGGAAAGAAGATCGATCTGCGCAAGTTTTCGGCAGCGCAAACCAATTCGCCGGTCGCAACGCTGCTGCGCGAACGTCATTCGACGCGCGACTTCGACGACCGGCAACCGATCACGCTTGCCGAGCTTTCTCGATTCCTCGACGGCACCGCGCGCGTCCAGTCGCGATGGAAGAGCGGGCCCGATTTTGACGACGGCGGTCCTGATATCGAATACGCCGCGAGGCCATATCCGTCCGGCGGCAGTGCGTACGAGCTCGAACTCTATCTGACCGTCGCCAATTGCGAAGGACTTGCACGCGGATTCTACCATTACGACGCCGGCGGACACGCGCTGGTGCCGATCGCCGCGCCCGCGCATCAGCTCGATGCGCTGTTGACAGGCGCCGAATTTGCGATGGGCGCGTCTGCCCCGCCCCAGATCCTGATCACGATCGCCGCGCGCTTTGGCCGGGTTTCGTGGAAATACAGCTCAGTCGCCTATTCGCTGATCTTGAAGGATGTCGGGGTTTTGATCCAGACGCTCTACCTGATGGCGACCGATATGGGGCTCGGCGGATGCGCGATCGGGACCAACAATATCGATCTGTTCGCGAAGATGACGGGGATCGAATTCCACATCGAGGGCGCGGTCGGTCAATTTGCGCTCGGCCGCGGCGGGAAACCTGAGGCCGACGCAGCCGATTGACCTGCATCAATGGGCCGATGCTCCGTTGGGATAATCTTTTTCCAAAATATGCCGCCCGCATCGGGTTGAAGATCAACCCCGCGGTCGCTGCCGAAGAAGGACAGGACATGCCGACCCACTTCCATGCGATCGTCTGGATCGACCATTCGCAGGCCAAGGTTTTCCACATCGGCCTGTCCGGCGACGACGAGATTACCCTGCATCCGCACCTGCCGACGCGGCACCTTCATCACAAGGCCAACTCGATTGGCAGCAGTCATGCCGGGCTGGACAAGGAGTTTTTTGCACAGGTGATGAACGCCGTCAGCGACGCCGGTGAAATCCTGATCATCGGCCCTGCCAGCGCCAAGACCGAGCTTGCCAAATATCTCCGTGACAAGCACCCGAAAACCGCCGACCGCATCGTCGCGGTGGAAGCCGCCGATCACCCCAGCGATCCCGAGATCGTGGCCGTTGCCAAGCGCTATTTCAAAATAGCGCCCGCGAGGGTTACTACGACGGGCGGGTCCTTTAATCGGTAACCCTGTCCGCAACGCCAAAGCGGTTGATCCAGCGCAAATGAGAACCAGGACGGGACAAGATAGCGTATTGCCAGAACGATCCGGGCACATAGTCATTGATCGGGGTCAAATCGTCCGCGGCCAAAAGCGGGTTAGATGGAGTTAGCCCGTCGCAGGTTCACAGAGGGCCCTCCGGACTTCCCGGACGAGCGCATTGACCTGCCAGAACCGAAAAATGAGACGACCATGGCATACAATTACGCAGTCAATGACGATGTGCTTTTCGAACTTCAGGGGCCACAGGGCCGGGATGTTCCAAAGCAACGAAGCGTCTATACCATTACCGCTCGCCTACCTATCGAGGCCGACGGACGTTTCCGCTACCGGATCAAGAGCAAGACCGAGAAGATCGAGCGCGTCGTTACCGAGGAGCAAATCAGTCAATTGGACTGAGTGCCGGCGTCGCAGCTTCCCTCTTTAGTTCGGCAATGAATTGCCACCAGTCGCGCTCGCTTCGAGGCCGCGCAGAATCCGCGGCTGATTCTTTCGACGCTTGTTGCCTGGACCAGGCAACTGGTTGACTCAGGTCAAGTCGCATCGCCCGCTCAAGTAGTAACAATAGCTTTGCCCAGCACCCCGCCAGCGTGACGCTAACGGTGTGATGCGCATGGATCGTTCCAGCGTTGGATCCAGAGAATCGATATTGGGGTGGCGAATGCCGCGCGCTCTTTTTCCAGCTCTGTTCTGTGGAGCTGCGGCCACCGTGTTTGAGCTCCGGGAACTTCAGAAGCTCGCTAGCCAGGTCTATTTTCGTTCGGGAAAGACGATATTTTCAGAGCGTGAGCTTGCCGACGCCGTCTTCGGTCTTTCGCAGGGTGTGGTCCGCCTTTACAAGCTGTTGCCGGACGGACGGCGCCAGGTTCTGGCATTCGCGCTGCCAGGCGATTTCCTCGGAATGCCGTTCGCCGAGCGGCATAACTTTTCGGCCGACGCTATCGGCGAGGTTGCCTTGTGCCGGTTTTCACGCGCCGACCTTGCAGAGTTCATTCAATCCAGCCCCAATATCATGCGGCTCATCATTGAATTCGCGATCCGCGAACTTGACAAGGCACAGGATCAGTTACTGCTGCTCGGCAACGGATCGGCAGAGGAGAAAGTTGCGATATTTCTCGTTAACTGGCGCAACCGGCTGGGGCGCCTTTCGGTATTTTCGGAAACCGTGCCGCTGCCGATGCGGCGCCAGGATATCGCCGACTTTCTCGGTCTGAAACTTGAAACGGTGAGCCGCACGCTCGCCAAGCTTGAGCAAAAGAACGTAATTCGTATCGTTCCCAAAGGAGTATTCCTGACGGGCCTGGAGCAGACGCTTCTGGTCACCGGGAGAAGCTATCAGCCACAGATGTGAGGTTTTATACGTGTTCAGCAATGTAGGGACGTCTACCATGGCAAGACCTGCATTCAGTAGCCAGTTGGATCCGGACGAGCTGAAGAAGCTCGCGGAAGCACAAATTGCTCAGGCAATGCAGATTGAAACAGGACCGGAACGGCTGCGAGTGCTAACGGTTGCGGACGCGCTGATGAATTTGGCTGAGATCAAGAAGCTCTTGCTGAAATACGAGCGGCGGTTGCTGAATTAGGCCAACGCCTCGAGTGCGCGATCAACTTGCCTCATTTTTTTAACCGGTTCAGTTCGCTACCCGCGACGAGATATTGCACGGTATGAATGCTGCACACTTCGCGGGCGCGCAGGATGAGCTTTTGAGCTTGCTCGCGGTTGCCCTTGCCCAAAGCGTCCTCGCCCGCAAAGAATGACAGATTGCATTCGCGGCTGCGTCCCATTGCGCCATGGCTCGACGCGGATGAGACGTCCTCAAGCCGCGCCTTGCCGAGGAAAAACGAAATCAGCGTTCCCGGCCATTGTGTCTGGCTGAACTTGCCGGAAAAACTCTCGAGTTGCTGGGAATCATCGACGCCCGATCTCGCGTGAGCGATGTGCAGCCAGGCCAATTGGTAGGGAAGCCACAGCACATCGTCGGCACGCGAGCTTGCCCCGAGCGCAAGCGCCTTGTCGAAGTCGGCGGCGGCGGCACCATAACGTGCAGCCAGAAATTCGGCGTAACCGCGTTCGTTGTAAATGTCCCAGACATCGAGGCCGGCATCCCGGGCTTCGCCGGCGATGGCTGCCGTGCAGTCCGCGATTGCTTCCTCGTAGGCCCCCTTCGCGCGCTGGCTTGCCGCTCGCAGCACCAGGGTGGAAGGTGAATTATTGAGCTTCAATGCGGCGCTGAAATCCGCGATCGCAGGATCAAATTGACCGTTCAGATGATAGGCCTGCCCACGCTCGATGAAAACGCTTGCGTCATCGACTTTCAGGCTGAGCGCCGCGGAGAAGTCGGCGATCGCATTGTCGCGCAGACGATGCCCGTCGTCATGCCGCGCGAAAGCATCGGCAATCAGGCTCTTGGCGGAGTACTCACGTCCACGGCCCTTGCGGGCGATGAACTGATCGTCGGCTGAAAGATCGCCCGCAGCCAGCGCCTGGGTGAACAGCTGGATGGCTTCGTCGCCAATGCCCTTCTCGGCCGCTGCCTTCGCGGCTTTGAGGTCGGCGATGCCGGCCGCCTGCAGGTTCGTGACGAGCAGCGCCATGCAAATGGCCGCAAAAAGTGATCTCATCATAGTCGGATGAATCCTGCCGTTTGCGCGCGCCGCGAACGGCGAACGAATCCTCGCACGGATATGTCTCGCAAGGCCTCGGCGAGGCGATCGATCAGCGCATGGTCGTGATACGGCGACGGCATGATCCTTAGCCGCTCCATGCCTCGCAGGACCGTCATAGGCTGGCTGTGGATGCCGTATTCCGACGGCAGGAAAGCGCACGCCATCGTTCATTTTTCCCGGCCGCCGCGCAGCGGCACAACGGCCGGGGTCTTCAGTTTCGATAAAGGCTGTCGCGATCAATACTTTGCGACGACCGGGCCGGGGCCGCCGAACTTGTAGTTCAAGCCCACTCGCGCGATGCTGTCGGTAAATCGCGTATTGAACACGTATGCGAGTGTTGTCGTTGTACCCTGATTAACGGTCGTGTTGATTGCTGAACTGCCACCAACGTTGCCGAGATCCATGTAGAGATATTCAAACTTGACCGACCAGTTGTTGCCAAGCGCCGCCTCCACGCCCGCGCCAACGGTCCAGCCGGCCCTTAGAAAAGACCAGGTGCCGATGTCCAGCGGTAAGGTCCATGAGGAACCACTAAAGTTACCGTAGGCCAGACCGCCCGTGACATAGAGCAAGATACGTTCCGCCGGAAGGTATCCAACGCGCCCTCGCGCTGTGCCGAACCAGTCCAGTTTGTAGTCCCTGGTAAACACGGACGATCCCGCAGGACACCCGGCAACGGTACAAACGTCACCAGACCCGCGCTCATTGCTGAACTGAATGTCGCCTTCGAGGCCATACAGGAAGCTTCCTGCCTGCCAGTTGTAGCCCAACTGTGCACCGCCGATAAATCCGTTGACGTCCGCGCGACCGGTCAATGGCAACGCGGCAAGCGTGGTCACCCCTGCGACGCCGACAACAGTCCGCGTTCCCGTCACGTTGCCATCGGTGCTGCCGCGACCCCAGCTGTAGCCAACGTTGGTGCCGATATAGAACCCGGTCCAATCATAGATTGCCGCTACAACAGGCGCTTTCGCATAAACCGGGAGATCCGCAGCAAATGCGCTGGTCGCAGTGAGAAGTGAGGCGAAGGCCGCGCTCGCGATCAAGGTTCGTTTCATGATTTCGCCCTTCGAAGTGCGAGAATGGGATTAAATTCAGCAGTTGGCGGAAGCTTAAACTTCTATGGGAGGCAAACCTGTTTCATTCGGGCAACAGTGAAAATTATTCGTCAATTCGAGAGCGTGATGAGGCGTCCAGGCGGTGCGGCCGCTATTCCGCGGCGAGGATTCGGGTTTGCCGCGGCAGTTTCAGCCGATCCCAAACCTCCACCAGGGCCTCGGCGAGGCGATCGATCAGCGCATCGTCGTGATACGGCGACGGCGTGATCCTTAGCCGCTCCATGCCTCGCGGGACCGTCGGATAATTGATGGGCTGGATGTAGATGCCGTGCTCCGACAGCAAGAGATCGCACGCCGTCTTGCATTTTTCGGGGTCGCCCACATGCAGCGGAACGATGTGAGTGTCGCTGGGCATCACCGGAAGGCGCGCGGCATTGAGCACGAGTTTCAGGCGGGCGGCCCGGTCCTGGTGGCGATCGCGCTCCCACTGCGACGATTTGAGATGCCTGATGGCGGCGGTTGCCGCCGCGCAAACCGCTGGCGGCAGCGCCGTGGTAAAGATAAACCCGGGCGCGTAGGAGCGCACGGCATCGACGAGATTTGCGTTTGCTGCGATATAGCCGCCGAGGCAGCCAAAGGCCTTGGCCAGTGTGCCCTCGATGATATCAATACGGCCCATGGCTCCATCCCGCTCGGCGATACCACCGCCATGCGGTCCATACATGCCGACGGCATGAACTTCGTCGACATAGGTCAATGCACTGTATCGCTCGGCGAGATCGCAGATGCGATGCAGCGGCGCGACGTCACCGTCCATCGAGTACAGGCTTTCGCACAGGATCAGTTTCGGCCGGTCAGGGTCGGCCGCGCGCAGCAACTGCTCGAGATGCTCCAGATCGTTGTGGCGCCATAGCTGCTTTTCGGAACCGGATTTGCGCACGCCCTCGATCATGGAATTATGGTTGAGCGCGTCGGAGAGCAGCAGACAGTTCGGCAAAAGCTTGGCGATCGTGGCAATACCGGTCTCGTTCGAGACGTAACCCGAGGTGAACACCAGCGCAGCTTCCTTGCCGTGCAGTTGTGCGAGTTCGCGCTCCAGCTCGATGAGCGGATGATTGGTGCCGGCGATATTGCGCGTGCCCCCGGCCCCGGTGCCCATCCGTGCCGCGGTTTCAACCATGGCTCCCACGACCTTGGGATGCTGGGCCATGCCGAGGTAATCGTTCGAGCACCAGATCACCACGTCGCGCGGACCATCCGGCGAATGCCAGATCGCGTGCGGAAACCTGCCCGCCAGACGCTCGAGATCGGCGAAAACCCGGTAGCGCCGCTCGTCCCGAAGCTGGCTCAAGGCCCGATCGAAAAAGACGTTGTAGTCCATGATGCTTTCGCCCCCCGGTGTACCCTTTATAATAGTCTTACTCGCTGCCCAATTCGCATAGTAGAGCCGAGATCCGGAGCCATTACCTTGATCCAGATCAGGAAATCAGTCCGCCACCCGCCTGGACGCTGTCCGGCTGCGACTGCTCAATGGCGTTCAGTTTTAGCCGCTCCCCTTCGCTGAGTTCTGCAACTTCGGGGAACGGAGACCCGGAAGACCGGCGCAGGACCGAGAATCCGATTCCTAACAGGCCTGTGATCAATATCGTCAAGGGTGCTCCCCACAGGATTGCCGTATGCCAGTTCACCCTGGGCTTCAGCAGGACGAACTCGCCATAGCGCGCAACCATGAAGTCAACCACCTGCGTGTCGCTGTCGCCGGCCTTGAGCCGTTCACGCACGAGCAGGCGCAAATCGCGCGCCAGCGGCGCCTCGGAATCGTCGATGGACTGATTCTGGCACACCATGCAGCGCAGTTCGCTGGAGATCTCGCGGGCGCGAGCCTCCAGTCCCGGGTCTGGAAGAATCTCGTCCACCTGGACGGCACGCAGAGGCGTCGCGCTCAAAAGCGCCAGCACGACCAGAAGAAACCGAACGCTCCAGATCATTCGAAGTCCTTGCCCTGCCTCAAGGTCGTTGCGGCGCGACCGCCCCGACCCGAGAGAGAAAATCATTCCGCAGGCTGCGCCACAATCTTCGCCGCAGGCTTTGGCGCACCGATCCGTAACCTCCGGTCCGACAATGACAGCGCGCCACCCAGCGCCATCACCAGCGCCCCGAGCCAGATCAGCAGCACCAGCGGCTTGTGGTAGAGCCGCACAGCGATCGATCCGTCGGCATTGTTGTCGCCGAGCGACAGATAAAGCTGGCTGACACCGCGCGTCAGCAGCGCGGCCTCGGTGGTCGACATGCCATCGCGCGACGGGAAGGTGCGTTTCGACGGCTCCATGACGCCGATCACGGTGCCGCCCTTGCGCACCGTGAAGTGCGCGGCGATCTCGCGATAGTTCGAGCCGTCCCGGCTCACCATGCCGTCGAAGCTCAGATCATAGCCGCTGATCGAAACCGCCTGCGATGGCTTGAGTGCGACGATACGCTCGCTGCCCCAGGTGCTCGCGCAGACAATTCCGAGCAGCGTGATGCCGAGCGCGAAATGCGCGACCGCCGTTCCCCAGGACGAGCGCGGCATTCCCGCCGCTCGCCGTCCGATGGTTTCAAGCGACATGCTGCGCAGATCGATGCGCTCAGCAATGTCGGTGATGGCGCCGGCCATCACGAAAAGGGCCAAGCCAATTCCGAACGGCGCGAATACGGCCCTGGTGCCTTCGAATGCAAAGGTCGCGGCCAGACCAACCATCGCAACCGCACATGCCGCGAGCAGGCGCTGCGCAACCCCGTAGAGATCGCCGCGCTTCCATGCCAACAGGGGTCCGAACGGCACCCCAACCAGCAACGGCACGAACAGCGGCCCGAATGTGAGATTGAAGAACGGCGCACCCACCGAAATCTTGTCGCCGGTGAGCATCTCAAGCACCAGCGGATAAAGTGTGCCGACGAACACGGTTGCGCAAGCCGTTGCGAGAAACAGGTTGTTGTAGACCAGCGCGCTTTCGCGCGAGATCGGCGCAAACAGGCCGCCCTGCTTGAGCAGCGGCGCACGCCAGGCAAAAAGCGCCAGGCTACCGCCAATAAACACCATCAGGATCACCAGGATGAACACCCCGCGCGCCGGATCGGTCGAGAAGGTATGGACCGACGTCAACACTCCCGAGCGCACCAGAAAGGTGCCGATCAGCGAGAGCGAGAAGGTGAGGATAGCAAGCAGGATGGTCCACACCTTGAGCGAATTGCGCTTCTCCATCACCACAGCCGAATGCAACAGCGCGGTGCCGGCAAGCCAGGGCATCAGCGAAGCGTTCTCTACGGGATCCCAGAACCACCAGCCGCCCCAGCCGAGCTCGTAATAGGCCCAATAAGAGCCCATCGCGATGCCAACCGTCAGGCACATCCAGGCGAGCAGCGTCCACGGTCGCACCCAACGCGCCCACGCCGCGTCGATGCGGCCTTCGATCAGGGCTGCGACGGCAAACGAGAATGCAATGGAGAAACCGACATAGCCAAGATAGAGCATCGGAGGATGCACGGCGAGACCGAAATCCTGCAGGATCGGATTGAGATCGCGGCCCTCGACCGGCACCTCGGCCAGCCGCCGGAACGGATTCGATGTGAACAGGATGAAAAGGTAGAAGGCAGCTGCGACCCAGGACTGCACCGCCAGCACGTTGGCCTTGAGCGTCGCCGGCAGATTGACCCCGAACAACGCGACCAGTGCGCCGAAGAAGGCCAGGATCAGCACCCATAACAGCATGGAGCCTTCGTGATTGCCCCAAACGCTGGTGAACTTGTAGATCAGCGGCATCTGCGAATGCGAATTCTCGTAGACATTGACGACCGAGAAGTCCGACGTGACGTAGCAGATGGTGAGCGCGCCGAACGCCAATGCCACGAAGGCGAACTGCGCCAGCGCGGTCGAGTCGGCGAGTTTCATCAGCGCAACATCGCCCTTGCGCGCGCCGATGACCGGCGACCAGGACTGGATCAGCGCCAATGCGAGCGCCAGAACAAGCGCGTAGTGACCTAGTTCGGCGATCATGGCGATGGCTCCCGGTTCACTTTGCGCTACCCTTGGCGCGGCCTGCGTTCGGCGCCGCGGTCTCCTGCCAGTTTCCCTGCTTCTTCAGGGTTTCGACAACCTCGCGCGGCATGTAGTTCTCGTCGTGCTTGGCGAGCACGGTTTCGGCCTTGAACGTGCCGCCCGGCTCGACGTGCCCCTCGGCGATGACGCCCTGCCCTTCGCGGAACAGGTCGGGCACGATGCCGCGGTAGCTGACCGGAATGTCCTTATTGCCATCGGTGACTTCGAAGCGGACCTGCAGATTGTCGCCCCGCTCCAGGCTGCCCATCTTCACCATGCCGCCAAGGCGAACACGCTTTCCCGGAGCGGCCTTGTGGTCGGCAATGTCGGTCGGCGAATTGAAAAACACGATCGACTCGCGCAGCGAGCTGAGTATCAGCGCCACCGCAATCGCGAGCACACCGAGACTTGAGCCGATCAAAATCAGGCGCCGTTGCTTCCGTGTCATGAGCCTTCCAGTCCCAGTTCTTTCGCCAATTCGCCGATGCGACGCAGGTTGTCGCTATTGCCGGCGAGTGCGTTGCGGGCGCTGGCGGCGGCGGTGAGCGCCTTGTCACGCTCGCCTAGCACTGAATAAGCCTTTATCAGCCGAAGCCATCCATCGACGTCGGAGCCGTTCTCGGCCATCTTCTGGGCAAGACGCGCGACCATACCTTCGATCATTCCGTTGCGCTCGGCCGGCGCCATCTGAGCGGCGGCGGCGACCTGACTCGCGTCCGGGCCCTTCGGTGCGACATTCGCGGCGGTCGGTGCCGGTCCGGCCGCAGCGGGAGCGGAGGCGCTCGGCATAGCTTCGGTTTCGAGCGCCTGAAGGCCCTGATCCAAACGCTGCAGAGCTTCCTGGTCGCTTGCCAGCGCGGTGTGAGCGTCGGCAATGGCCGCCTTGACCTTGTCGGCCTTTCCCAGGACACGATAGGAGCGCACGAGCTGGATCCAGCCCGGGACATCGGATCCGTCTTTCTTCAAACGCTCGGCCAGGCGCTCGACCATCGCCTCGATGGCGCCGCCATTATGCTCCGGAGGCGCGACAGCGGCCGATGGGGCCGCGACAACAGCCGCTGGGCTCTTCTCATCGATCCGCGCGATGGCATTCTTGACCAGCGGCAGCCACTCTGCGCCCTCGCGGGCCCCTGACGCCAGCGCAGTCCACCGCTTCAACGCCTCGTCCCGGTGGCCCTCCTGCTTGGCGCTGAGCCCGAGATAATATTGCGCCATTACGTCTTCGGGGTCGACAGCGTCGGCGCGCTCGAACAGGCCCTTTGCCTCTGCGGTTACCACGCCGTTGGACGCCATAACTATGGCTTCGCCAAGGTCTCCCAAGCGCGCGGCGTCCGGACCGAAAATCTCCAATGCGTTCCGTCGCGCCCTGACGGCATCATCGAAGCGGCCAAGACGGAGATAGACCGGCGCGAGCAATTCCCAGCCCCGGCCGTTCTTCGGATTGCTTTCAAGATAGGTCTCGACCTCGGCCACCGTATTCTCGATCCCGCCCGGAAGCGGTTGCCCGCCGGTTGCCGCGTTCATCGAAACCGGAACGAGATTCGGCGATCCCAGCGAAAAATACGTAGCCGCGGCTCCGAGCGGAAGCAGCACGATGGCGGCCGCGAGCGTTGCGCGACGGTACAGACCGGCCGGACCGGGCACTGCGACGGCGCTTGCGGCTTTTGCGGTTTCTGCTGCTGCAATCAAGCGGCGCGAAACCTCGACCCGCGCGGCTTCAGCCTCTACGGCGCCGATCAGGCTTGCGGCTTCGTCGCGGTCGATCTCGTCCAACTGGTCGCGATAGACTGCAATATCGCTTCCCGAGCGGACGGACCTCTGCCGCCGCGCGAGCGGCCACCACACAGCGATGACGGCTGCAAGCGTCATCAATGTTAAAATCGGCCAGAGAACCATCAAGTCACTTTACTGAGCGCCGCCTGAGCAGCCTTGTTTGCGCCAACATGTCGTCCTGATACCAAGTTGGTAGAGCCCAACCTTGACATATATCAGGCATTGGTCAAACGGCGACGGCGCGCCGATCGAACGGCGCGCCTACTAGAGGATTTTTATACCATTTTACCAGTTGCCGGGACTACCAGGCAAAGGCGACGGAACCACCGATCAGGTGAACATTGTAGTTGGGATTGTTGCCCGCCATCGCCTGATAGTACAAATTCTGGCTCTGGTTCTGCACCAGGTACATGTAAGGCTGCATCGTATCGGTATTCCAGTTGGTCACGCTGTTGCGCTCCCAGGCGTAGCGGAGCTTGAGTGCGACCTCGCCCTTGAAGCCAAGGCTG
>JBGQCE010000041.1:0-11849 GCA_041495185.1 Bradyrhizobium sp. | reverse complement strand
CGATCAGCTTGCAGTTCGCGCCGATCACGACGTGGGGGCCGACGATGCAGTAGGGACCGATCGAGGTGCCCTCGCCGATCACAGCGCCATCCTCAACCCGCGCGGTGGGATCGATCATACTCATCGGTCCCTCATCAGTCGGTCAGCATCGCGCCAACGTCGGCCTCGGCAACGGTCGTGCCGTTCACGATGGCGTCGCCGTGAAACCACCACATGGTCTTGCGGCGGCCGATGCTGCGCATGTGGTATTCGACGGTATCGCCGGGCATCACCGGCTTGCGGAACTTGCACTTGTCGATGGTGAGAAAATAAACCGCGCGCGGCTTCTCGGTGCCCTCCACCGATTTGATTCCGATCACGCCGGCGGTCTGCGCCATGGCCTCGATCATCATCACGCCGGGATAGACCGGGCGGTCGGGAAAATGCCCGAGAAACGGTGGCTCGTTGAAGGTGACGTTCTTGATGCCGATACCGCTGTAATCGGTCCGGATGTTGATCACCCGGTCAATCAGCAACATCGGATAGCGGTGCGGGAGAGTCTTGAGGATCTCGTTGATATCCACAAGCTCAAATCTGACCGATGCCTCCCCCATTACTCCCGCCCCTCGCCCTTCGGATCGGTTGAGCTATCGCGCACCAGACGCTCCAACGCAACGATCTCCCGGAACCACTGCCTGGTCGGTTTTGCAAAGAAGCCACCCCAGCGCCCGCCGGCCGGAATGTCGTCCTTGACGGCGCTCATCGCCGTGACCTGGGCACCGTCGCCGATGCGAAGATGGTTGTTGATCCCCACCTTGGCACCCAGCGCCACATTGTCCCCAATCGTCAGGCTGCCCGCGAGGCCTATCTGGGCCGCCAGCAGACAGTGCCTGCCGATCGTCACATTGTGACCGATCTGAACCTGATTGTCGATTTTCGTGCCTTCGCCAATCACGGTGTCGCGCAAACTGCCGCGGTCGATGGTCGTTCCGGCGCCGATTTCGACGTCGTTCTGGATCAGGACCCGGCCGGTCTGCGGTACTTTTAAATGGCCGTCGGGTCCGAAAAAGACGAAGCCGTAGCCGTCCTGTCCGATGCTGCAACCGGGATGGATCAGGACGTTGTCGCCTATCAGCGCAAATTGAATGGCCGTTCGCGCGCCGACGTTGCAATCCCTGCCAATCCTGACATTGGCGGCGATCACGGCTCCCGCACCGATCACGGTGCCGGTGCCGATTTCGACATTTGGCCCGATCACGGCAAGCGGATCGACGATCACGCCATCCTCCAGACGCGCGCCGGGATCGATGACGGCGGACGCGGCGATGCCGGCACTGCCGAACCAGGATTGCGGCCGAAGGGCGTCGCTGTGAAGCGTGCGCGCAATTTTTACAAATTCGCGGAACGGCTGGGCCGCGCGCAAGACGGCGACATGGGCGGGAACGCTCGCCTCGAACCGCGCGCTGACGAGACACGCCCCCGCCTTGGTCGACGCCAGCTGGTCGGCGTATTTCAGGTTGTCGAAGAAGGTCAGATGCATCGGACCGGCTTCGTCAAGCGAGGCCAGCCCCCTGACCTGCTGGCCAGCCCGGGAGGCATCGACCAAATGCGCCTGCGTCAACGCGGCGAGATCAGCCAGCGTCGACGAAGGGGGTTGCTCGAAAAATGTCGGCTGCGCCATTCCACCCGTCGCGGTCCGGCCGGTGATTGAACCGGAGCCTCGGTTCTGATGAATCAGAACCGAACTCTCTCTTTGTTTTGACGCGTTTTCTTCACGCGAACCGGCCCCCACTTCGCTTGAAAACGCTTTAGAACGATGTCCCGCCGCCAAACTTGAATTGCTGCACGCGATCATTCGCGCCCTTGGTCAGCGGGACCGCATAGTCGAAGCGCAGCGGGCCGAAGGGCGAGGCCCAGATCAGACCGACACCCACGGAAGTGCGGACGATGTTGCCGCTGTCATACACCAATCCCGTACAGCTGCCAGGCGTGACGACAGGGGTTCTCGTCGAAGGGATACAATTGGAATTAGCCGTTGTTGTGAGTTCGCCTGTGGCAGCCCAAGTAGTCGGTCCCTTGTAATCATAAAGCCCGCCCGCATCGGCGTAAACGGCACCCTTCAATCCGACTTCTTTTGGCAGGAACCAGAACGGCATCTGCAGCTCCGCCGACGCGCCCCAATATTTGGTGCCGCCGAGCGCATCGCCCGTTCCAAAAGGATTGATGTCGCGCGGACCGATGCCGTTCGGAGCAAAGCCGCGGACAAGGTTCGGCCCCATCTGGAAATGATCCAGCATCCGAAGGCTGTTGTTGCCGAGCTGGTTCAGCATGCCGCCCTGGACGTGGATCAACCCGACGATATCGGCAACCAGCGGTGTGTAGTATTTCGCGTCGAACGCGCTCTTCACATAGGTCACGTCGCCGCCAAGGCCGGCGAAGTCCTGCCTGAAATCGATCAGCAGGCCGTCGGTCGGGTTCTTGTTGTTGTCCAGCGTATTGTAATTCAGCGAATAGCCCACCGACGACGTCAACGTCCTGCCGCTCGCGAGTTCCTTGCGGACCGGCAGCGATGCCTCGCCATCGCTGTAGCACCACAGGCCGGCGCCGGAAGCGTCTGTCGCTGTTGCTCCAGCCGGAAAACCACCAGGTCCGCCAACCGAGTTCACAAACGCCGGAGACGGATTGAAGGCGAGCAACGAGTTTGACGGATTGTTGTTACAATTGGCGAGAAAGCTCGGCAGCGATATTTCCTGCTGATAGATCGAATACCGGAGCTGCAACGAAAGATCCTCGCGCAGGCCGAATCCGAGCCGCGGACTGAAGCCCAGCGTCTTGGTGCCGTATGAAATAAAGCTGTTGGCAAGCTGCTGGCGCTGGAAGAGGTCGAGACCGAGCGCCACCCGATAATCCAGAAGATAGGGTTCGACCAATGACAGCGAGTAGCCGCGCGCGTACTGGCCGTACGTCACCGAGGCCTTCGCAAACAAACCGCGGCCGAGGAAGTTGCGCTCGGAAATGCTGACCTCGGCGAGCGCGCCGTCGGTGGTCGAATAACCGCCCGATACCGAGAAGTCGCCGGTGGATTTCTCTTCGAGATCGACCACCAGAATCACGCGGTCGCTGGAGGATCCGGGTTCGGTCGTGATTTTCACGCTCTTGAAGAAGTCGAGGTTCTTCAGGCGGCGCTCCGCGCGATCGACCAGCGCGCGATTGTATGCGTCGCCTTCGGAGAGGTCGAATTCGCGGCGGATCACGTAGTCCCGGGTGCGGGTATTGCCGCGTACGCTGATGCGCTCGATGTAGGTCCGCGGGCCCTCGTCGATGGCAAATGTGATGGTGACGGTATGCGTCTCGAAATTGCGATCGCCGCGCGGGCGCACGATCGCGAAGGCGTAGCCGCGCCGCGAGGCCTCGATCTGCATTTCCTCGACGGATTTCTCCAGCGCCTCGGCGTTGTAGAGCGAGCCGACATTGACGCGCGAGAAGCTGCGCAGTGAACTCCCATCGAGCGTGCCGATGGTGGAGGCGAAATTGACCGACGCGACCCGATACTGCTGGCCCTCCTCGATCTTGAAGGTCACCAGGAAGCCCTTGCGGTCCGGATCGTATTCCGTCAGCGCGGCCACCACCTGCACGTCGGCGAAACCGTTCTTCAAATAATAGCGGCGAATCAGATCGCGATCGGCTTCGACCCGGTCCGGATCGTAGACATCATTACCGCCGAGGAAGCTCAGCAGATTCGATTCGCGGGTCTTGATGATATCTTTGAGGCGGTACGCCGAATAAAACTTGTTGCCGACGAATTCGATCGACCTGACGCCGGTTTTCGAACCCTCGGTAATCGTGAAAACGAGATCGACGCGGTTGTTCGGCTGTTCGATGATTTCGGGATTGACGCGCACGTCATAGCGGCCGGAACGGCGATATATTTCGGCGATGCGCTGGGCGTCGGACTGCACCATCGGGCGCGACAGCGTGCCACGCGGCTTGGATTGTATTTCCCCCGAAAGCTGCTCGTCCTTGACCTTCTTGTTGCCCTCGAAGGCGATGCGGCCAATCACCGGGTTTTCGATCACGGTCACCAAAATGCGACCGCCCGACTGGCTGATCTTCACATCCTGGAACAGGCCGGTCTCGATCAACGCCTTCAGGCCGTCATCGATATGGCCCTGGTCGAGGCGCCCGCCGGGACCCGGCTTGAAATACGAACGGATGGTCTCGATTTCGACCCGCCGGTTACCCTCGACCTGAATCGAAGCCACGGTCTGGGCGGCGACCGGCGACGACGCAAGCATGGCGGCGGCCAGCGTGGCGGCGACCGTCATGGCGAACATGACCAGGGCGGCGAACAAGCCCCCCCGCACTCGCATTCCAACATTCATGCGCAACGCGCCCTTGTCATTCCAGTGCCGGACCACACCCCTACGGACCGGCAGATTCCCATTTATTGCCCTGCTTGTAGCCAATTTTGCCGGGGCGGCAAACGCTCTATTGCAGTGCAATTCCATTTTCATTCCAAGACGTTGCCTATCGGCCACGTCACAAAAAAGCCGTTTCAAGATGCCGCCAGGTGCAGGATGTCGTTGTAGGTCGCAAACACCATCAGCATCAGCACCAGACCCAGCCCGATCCGGAATCCCACCTCCTGCGCCCTTTCCGACAGGGGGCGCCCGCGCACGGCCTCGACCGCGTAGAACAAAAGATGACCGCCATCGAGCAGCGGTACCGGAAACAGGTTCAACAGCCCGATCGATATCGAGAGCACGGCAGCAAGGTGCACCAGTGCGGCAAGGCCGATGGTGGCAACCTGGCCCGAAATCTGGGCGATCCGTAAGGGACCGCCGACCTGGTCGGCCGCTTCGCGTCCGGTAAAGACGCCGCCGATATAGGCCAGCGTACGGTCCACCACGAACCAGGTTTCCTTGACACCCAGCCAGAGTGCGGTCGCGGGGTCCACACGTTCGGTCGTGACATCGCCGGCGACCGTCTTGCGGGTGATGCCCAGCACGCCAAGCCGGTGAGCGTTTCCGAACGGATCCTTCACTTCCTTGAGTTCCGGCGTGCCCTGCAATTGCAGCGTGGAATCGCCGCGCTTGATCGTGAAAGTCAGTTGCTCACCCGCGTGAACGCCGACGACCCGCTGCATATCGGAAAAACTTCCGATCGCCTTGCCGTCGATCGTCGTGACCACGTCGCCAACCTGGAAGCCGGCTGCCGCCGCGGCACTGCCCGCCTCCACCTGATCGACGCGCGCCGTCGTGCTCGGTTTGCCGAAGAACGTGAACAGGCAGGTGAAGATCACGATAGCCAGAAGGAAATTGGCGATCGGACCGGCGGCAACGATCGCCGCGCGCGGTCCAACCTTCTTGTGGTGGAAACTGCCTTCGCGCTCTTCGTCGGTCATGCTGGCGAGCGCTTCGGACGATGGCGTCGAGGCCTCGCTGTCATCGCCGAAGAACTTGACGTAGCCCCCGAGCGGGATCGCCGAGATCTTCCATCTTGTGCCATGGCGGTCGTTGAAACCGGCGAGTTCCGGACCGAAGCCGAGCGAGAACGTTAACACCTTCACGCCGGCCCAGCGCGCAATCAGGAAATGACCGAGCTCATGGAAGAAGACGACGATGGTAAGCACAAACAGGAAGGGGATGATGTAACCGATGAGCCCATGGCTCAACGTATTGAAACTATGCAGAAAAAACTCGGACATCCGATTCCCCTTAACCAGAGCCGAAAGCCCTGTCCCCAACCCTCTAGGATGCCTTTAAGGCAATTTGAGGCAAGAGGGTGGCAGCTTTATTTCGCGCTTTATGGTCAACAGCGATGGCATCGTCGGCGGAGGTCAACGGCGCCAGATTGCCGGAGCGGATCCAGTCGTTCATCGTGGCCTCGACGAGTCGCGCGATCGCACCGAATTTGATCTTGCCGGCGATGAATGCCGCGACCGCCACCTCGTTCGCGGCGTTGTAGACCGTGGTCACGCCGCGGCCGGTCCGCAACGCGTCGTAAGCAAGCCGGAGCGCCGGGAAGCGAGCGAAATCGGGGGCCTCGAACGTCAGCTGTCCGATCTTGGCGAGATCGAGCGTGGCTGCGGGACCGACGATACGATCCGGCCAGCCGAGGCAGTGCGCGATCGGCGTGCGCATGTCGGGCGCGCCCAATTGTGCAACCACCGAACGATCCGAAAATTCGACCATGCCGTGGATGATCGATTGCGGATGCACCAGAACATCGATCTCGTCCGGCGTCAGCGCAAACAAATAGGAGGCTTCGATGACCTCGAGCCCCTTGTTCATCATCGACGCGGAATCGATGGTGATCTTCTGGCCCATGCTCCAGTTCGGATGCTTCAGCGCCTGCGCCAAGGTCGCCTGCTCGATATCGGCGCTGGCCCATGTCCGGAACGGTCCGCCGGAAGCGGTGATGATGACGCGGACCAGTTCCTCGCGGTTTCCCGAGCCCAGCGCCTGGAACAGCGCATTATGTTCGGAGTCCGCAGGCAGGATACAGGCCCCCGCCTTCGCCGCGCGCTGCATGAAGAAATCGCCCGCGCAGACGAGGCATTCCTTGTTGGCGAGCGCCACCGTTGCGCCGCGATCCACGGCCGCGAGCGCGGGTTTCAATCCAGCCGCCCCGCTGACGGCCGCCATGACCCAATCCGCCGGACGGGCGGCGGCCTCGATAACCGCGCTTTCGCCTGCGCCGCATTCGGTGCGTGTGCCCGCGAGCGCTTCTTTCAGCTCGGTGAGGCGATCGGGATCGGCGACTGCCGCAAATCGCGCGCCGAATTCCTTCGCAAGCTTCGCCAGCCCCTGCACATTGGTGTGCGCGGTCAAGGCCTCGACCTGGTAGCGGTCGCGCGAGGACCTCAGCAAATCCATGGTGCTGTCGCCGATCGAGCCGGTGGCACCGAGGACGGTCACGGTGCGCACGGCAGATGCCGCGGCCTTGTTGTTACGCAACGGAACTGCGCTCATATTTTCACCAAACCATAAGACCGCTGCCGACGCCATCCACGCCGCGCCGCAAAACCCCGAAAATAGCCGCCAGGACGACCGCGGCCACGAATCCGTCGAGACGATCCATCAACCCGCCATGCCCGGGAATGAGGTGGCTGGAGTCCTTGACGCCGAAACGCCGTTTTACCGCTGACTCGAAGAGATCGCCGAGTTGGGAAGCAATCGAGAGAATGGCGCCCAGCAGCAGAATGGGCCCGGTTTTGCCGAAACCCAATGCCGCAAATCCTCCGGCAACGACAAGGCTCGCCGTAAACCCGCCGAGCGCGCCGGCCCAGGTTTTCTTCGGGCTCACCCGCGGCCAGAGTTTCGGTCCGCCAATGCCCCGGCCGGCAAAATAACCGCCGATATCGGTCACCCAGACCACCAGCAGGATCAGGATCAGCGCGGTTAACCCGCGGGTTTGATCGAGGCGCACCAGCACCGATGCAATCTCGGCCGCGGCGGCATAGACAAATCCCGCCGCCGTCCAGCGACGCCGCTCCGGCGACAGCAACGTAACGGCTGCCAGGCCGAGGACCACCGCGAGCAGCGACGCATCGATCCGCCCTGCTGCGAGACCAAGTCCAGCGACCGCAAGCGCGACAACTCCGGGCACGACCACGCGCATCTCGCGCGCCGCACCTGCGATCATCAGCCATTCGACATAGATGCCAATTGCAGCCAGCGTCACCAGCGCGGTCCACAGCCATCCACCGGCATAAGCGATCACAATCGCCGTAGGTGCGAGCACCAGCGCGGCGATGACACGCATCAGGAGATTGCGTGAGCCCTGCTCGGCTACGGCCGCAGGTGCTGCTTCGCCCTCGGTCACGATCCGGTTTTCGCGGCCAGACCACCGAAACGGCGCTCCCGTCGGGCATATTCGGCGATCGCGCCCTCGAGCGCAGCCTTGTCGAAATCGGGCCAGTGGATCGGCACGAACACGAGTTCGCTGTAGGCCGCCTGCCACATCAGGAAATTCGACAGCCGCTGCTCTCCGCTGGTGCGAATGATCAGGTCGGGATCGGGAATATCGGGCGCATCGAGATATTGTCCGAGCGTCTCGGCATCGATCGACGAAGGCTCACGCTTGCCTTCGGCGACCTCGCGCGCGAGCCGTTGTGCGGCGTTGGCGATTTCCTGCCGCGATCCGTAGTTGAACGCGACCACGAGATTGAGCTTGGTATTGTCCTTGGTCAGTTCTTCCGCTTCGTTCAGGAGCGCGCAGATGTCGGGCTCCAGTCCGTCGCGCTCGCCGATCACGCGCACCCGGACACCATCGCGATGCAGCGTCGCCAGATCGTTACGGATGAAGCGCCTGAGCAAACCGAACAGGTCGCCGATTTCGGTGGCGGGGCGTGACCAGTTTTCCGAGCTGAACGAGAAAATCGTCAAATAGAGGATGCCGAGCTCGTGTGCCGCGCGCACGACGCGGCGCAGCGCCTCGACGCCGCGGCGGTGGCCTTCCGCGCGCGGCAAACCGCGCGCCGCCGCCCAGCGGCCGTTGCCGTCCATGATGATCGCCACATGCAGGGGACCGTCGGCTCGATCCGGTCCTTCAGTTGCGGGGGCGGCGGCGTTCGACATCGATCAATCCTTAAACGGTGAGGACTTCTTTTTCCTTGGCCGCAAGCAACTGATCGATCTCCGAAATCGCCCCGTCGGTTGCCTTCTGCACATCGGCGGCCAGACGTTCATGATCGTCCTCGGAAATCTCGTGATTCTTCTCAAGCTTCTTGACCGTATCGAGGCCGTCGCGGCGGACATGCCGGACCGCGACGCGCGCGGCTTCGGCGTATTTGTGCGCGACTTTCACAAGCTCCTTGCGGCGTTCTTCATTGAGCTCGGGAATTCTCAAGCGGAGCACCTGCCCTTCGGTCGCTGGACTTAAGCCAAGATTGGAATCGACGATCGCCTTTTCCACGGCCTTGACCATCGATTTGTCCCACACCTGCACGGAAAGCAGACGCGGCTCCGGCACGCTGATGGTCGCAAGCTGGTTGAGCGGCATGTGGGTGCCGTAGGCGTCGACCTGCACCGGCTCCAGCATCGAGGCCGCGGCGCGGCCGGTTCGCAAACCGCCCAGTTCGTGCTTGAGAGATTGGGTGGCGCCTTGCATGCGGCGCTTCAATTCGTTGATATCGAACTTACCCGTGGGCATAACGCTCTCCCCTCCTGAAAACTCTTCGAGGCCGCCAGCCTTCCGGGTGCCGGCGCTTCACAAGCCCGTCAGCCGGCGACGATGGTACCGTGGCCCGTGCCGCGCAGGATCGCGCCGATCGAACCCGGATCGGCGATCGAGAACACGATGATAGGCAGCGACGTCTCGCGGGCAAGCGCGAATGCGGTCGCATCCATGACCTTGTAGCCGCCTTCAATCGCCTGTGAATGGGTCAGACGGTCAAATCGCCTGGCGGAAGGGTCTTTTTTGGGGTCGGCGCTGTAGACGCCATCGACATTGGTGGCCTTCAGCACGGCCTGGGCGCCGATTTCGGCGGCCCGCAACACCGCCGTGGTATCGGTGGTAAAGAACGGATTGCCGGTTCCACCGCCGAGCAGGACGATGCGGCCCTCGGCGAGATATTTGTGCGTCGCACTGCGGGTGAACAGCTCGGAAATCTGCGGCATGACGAAGGCCGACAGGGTCCGCGCCGGTGTCCCGCGCCGCTCGATCGCGGCCTCCAGCGCGAGGCAGTTTATGACGGTCGCAAGCATGCCCATGGTATCGCCGGTCGGACGGGACACGCCGCGCGCAGACACTTCCACGCCACGGACGATATTGCCGCCGCCGACGACCACGGCGACTTCAGTGCCCAGCTGACGGGCGGCGATCAGGTCGCCGGCGATCCGGTCGACGGTTGGCTGATCGATGCCGAAGGATTGCGCGCCGGCGAGGTATTCGCCGGAGAGCTTGATCACTACACGACGATAGACCGGCTCAGCCATTGCTAAACGCTTCCTTCCCCGCGCGGGCCATCCCCGGCGCAACAGGCCGGAAGGGCTGTTCCGGCGGTTATTTCTTGCCGCTGGCCGCAGCAACTTCGGCTGCGAAATCGGATTCCTGCTTGTCGATTCCCTCGCCGAGAGCATAGCGCACAAATCCGGTGATCTTGATCGGCGCGCCGACCTTACCCTCAGCTTCTTTCAAGGCCTGGGCGACCGATTTGCCGCCATGTTCGGCATGAACCGAGGCCTGCTCAAGCAAGCAGACTTCCTTGTAGTAGGTCTTCAAACCGGACTCGACGATCTTCTCGATCACGTTCTCGGGCTTGCCCTGCTGACGGTATTTGTCGGCCAGCACGTCCTTTTCGCGCTTCACAGCGGCGGGATCGAGCCCCGCCGGATCCAGCGCCTGCGGATTGGTTGCAGCAACATGCATCGCGAGCTGCTTGCCGAGGGCTGCGAGTTCGTCGGTCTTGCCGGTGGATTCCAGCGCCACGATCACACCCATCTTGCCGGCGCCTTCGACCACGGCATTATGCACATAGCTCGACACCACACCCTTGCCGACTTCGAGCGAAGCCGCGCGGCGCAGCGTCATGTTTTCGCCGATGGTCGCAATCGCGTCCGCGATGGCGGTCTCGACCGTCACGCTGCCAACCTTGGCGGCCTTGATCTTTTCCACGTCGGCGCCGACGCCGAGCGAGACCTGCGCGATCATCTTGACCAGTCCCTGGAACTGCTCGTTGCGCGCAACGAAGTCGGTCTCGGAATTGACCTCGACGACGACGCCCTTGTTGCCCGCCGTCACCGCGCCGATCAGACCCTCCGCCGCAACGCGGCCGGCTTTCTTCGCAGCCTTCGAAAGACCCTTCTTGCGCAGCCAGTCGATTGCCGCCTGCATGTCGCCGTCGTTCTCGGCGAGCGCCTGCTTGCAGTCCATCATGCCGACGCCGGTCGTCTCGCGCAGGTCCTTGACCATCGCCGCTGTAATTGTTGCCATTGTTGCAAGTCCTCTTGCCTGTCAGGGCGACCGCGGCGCGGCTCTTGCCGCCTCGCCGCCTTCCACCATCAGGAATTACGTAAATCGGAGGCCAAAGGCCGGAGGGTTCCGGCGAGCGCGTTCGCGTTATTCCGCTTCCGCGGTCATCGCCTTGGCCTGGGCTACCCAGCCATCGGCGCGAGACGGAAGCCCGACCTCTTCGCCGATCTTGTGGGCGGTGTCGTGATCGAGTTCGGCCAGCTGCCAATAGTGGAAGATGCCGAGATCGTTGAACTTCTTCTCGATCGCACCGGACACGCCGGTAAGCTTCTTGAGATCGTCGGCGGCACCCCGCGGCCCGGCGAGACCCTGGAAGCCCGCAGGTTGCGGCGCCACCGGGATTTCCTCGCGGACGGGATGGGCGGAAGCGCCGACATCGATCCCGGACTCGCCCTGCGCGCGCGAGATGCCGTCGATGACCGCGCGGGCGACCAGATCGCAATACAGGGTGATGGCGCGGCCGGCGTCGTCATTGCCCGGCACCACATAGGTGATGCCCTTGGGATCGGAATTGGTGTCGACAATCGCGGCGACGGGAATGTTCAGCCGCTGCGCTTCCTGGATCGCGATGTCTTCCTTGTTGGTGTCGATCACGAAGATCATGTCGGGCAGACCGCCCATCTCCTTGATGCCGCCCAGCGAACGATCGAGCTTGTCGCGCTCGCGCTGCAGCGTCAGCCGCTCTTTCTTGGTGTAGGCGTTGGCATCGCCGGAATTGAGCACCTCGTCGAGATGCCGCAGCCGCTTGATCGAACCGGAAATGGTCTTCCAGTTGGTCAGCGTGCCGCCGAGCCAGCGCGAATTGACGAAATACTGCGCCGATCGCTTGGCGGCTTCGGCGACGCCATCCTGCGCCTGCCGCTTGGTGCCGACGAACAGAACACGGCCGCCCT
>JBGQCE010000040.1:0-11877 GCA_041495185.1 Bradyrhizobium sp. | reverse complement strand
TGCTAGAACAGGTGGTGAATGGCCTCGTGCTCGGAGGCTATTATCTGCTGATCGCGCTTGGGCTGTCGCTGATCTTCAGCGTCGGCGGCGTGGTGAACCTGGCGCATGGCGCGTTTTACGCGCTTGGCGCTTATCTGTCCCTCGAACTCACAAAATATCTCGGCTTCGGCCCGGCCGTCGTGATCTCGCCGGTCGCAGTCGCCATGCTCGGCATTCTGTTCGAGCGATATATCCTGCGCCGGTTCTACACGGCGGATCCAATCCTGAGCCTGCTGGTGACCTTCGGCCTTGCTATGGTTGCCGAGCAGACGATCCGCATCATTTGGGGCGCGTCCCCATTGCCGGCTTCGATCCCGCCGGTCTTCCGCGGCTCGGTCATCGTCGGCGACTTCCTGTTTTCGCGCTACCGCGTCATGCTGCTGGCGGTGGTTGCAGCCGTGCTGATCGGGGTCTGGCTTTTGCTGCACAAGACCTCGTTCGGCCGGGTGGTGCGCGCCGGCATTCAGCGGCCGGACATGGTCGCAGCCCTCGGCATCCGGTTGCAGCCCTACATGACCGCGATCGTCATGCTCGGCGTCGGCATGGCCGCGATGGGCGGCGCATTCTTTGCGCCTATCACGATCGTGCACCCGGCGATGGGGGCCGAGATCATTACCGTCGCCTTTGTCGTGGTGGTGATCGGTGGCCTGGGGAGTTTCTGGGGCGTGGTGATCGCAGCGCTGCTGGTCGGCGTCGTACGCGGCATCACGATTCACTTCGCTCCCGCCGCCGGCGAAGCATCGATCTACGTGCTGATGTTTCTGATTTTGCTGGTGCGCCCGCGCGGGCTGCTTGGTGAGCGTATCGAGAAATTCGAATGACCGTATCGCCCGCCCAAAAATATCGGCCGTTGCTGCTGGCGAGCCTCGCGCTGATCGCCCTGCCGTTCGCCTTGCGGCTACTCGGTCTTTCCCTGAACACCGGGACCATGGTGGTGATCCTCGCGATCTCGACCATGGCGCTCAATCTGTGCGTCGGCTACACCGGGCTGGTGTCGTTCGGCCACAGCACCTGGTTCGGCATCGGCGCCTATGCCGCGGGGTTGATCCAGCTGCACTGGTTCGGCGACGAGATCTGGTTGCCGCTGCTGCTATCGATGGCCGTGGTTGCCGTCTCGTCGGCGATCGTCGGCGTCATCATTTTGCGGCGCCGCGGCGTTTACTTCTCGCTGCTGACGCTGGCGTTCGCCGCGCTCACCTACACCATCGCGTTCCGCTGGAGCGAGGTCACCGGCGGCGAAGACGGTCTGGGCGGCCTGAAGCGCGGCAGCATCGGATCGTTCAGCCTCGACAATGCGCTCACCTATTACATCACCGTCGCGGTGATCGGGTTGGCCGTCCTCTATGTCCTGCTTCGGCTGGTGCGATCGCCGTTCGGGCACGTGTTGATGGCGATCCGCGAAAACCAGCTGCGCGCCAGCTTCCAGGGTTATCCGGTAGAGCGCTACAAGCTCGGGGTTTTCGTGATCTCCGCCGTGGTGACCGGGCTCGCGGGCGCGCTGCTCGCGTTCCAGACCTATCTGGTTTCGGCCGAAGCGGTTTCAGTGCCTTTCTCCGGCGAGCTGCTGGCGATGGTCGTGATCGGCGGCATGCGCAGCATGCTCGGGCCGGCGCTGGGCGCGCTGTTCTTCATCCTGTTCCGCGAGCTGTTTTCGATCTGGACGCCGAACTGGCTGCTCTGGTTCGGACTGATCTTCGTCGCCTTCGTGCTGTATTCGCCGGGCGGCCTGGTCGGCATCTGGGCGACGCTCACCCGGCGCTGGTGGCCCGCGCCGGAAGAAGCCGCCGCCATGAGCAAGCGCAAGATTTACGAAGGCCTGCCGCTGCCAGGTTTCCTGATGCCCAAGGGCTTCGAGGGGACAGTGCTGGAGGTCAAGGGCATCTCTAAACATTTCGGCGGTATCCGCGCCGTATCCGGCGCGAGCCTTCAAGTCGCCGCCGGCGAGATCCACGCCTTGATCGGCCCCAACGGCGCCGGCAAGACCACATTGTTCAACCTGGTGTCAGGACTGTACCCGGCAGATGGCGGCACCGTCAGCCTCAACGGCCAGGAGATTCAGGACGTGCCGTCCGACCTGATCTGCCACCGCGGACTGGCGCGGTCGTTTCAAATCACCAACCTGTTCCGCGGCCTGTCGATCTACGAAAATCTGCGCTTGTCATTGCAGGCGCAGAGCGCCGGGCGATTCAACATCTGGCGCGACATCGACAGCTATCCGGAGGTGCACGCACAAACCACGGAGCTGACAAAGTTCCTCGGTCTCGAAGGCATCGAGGAGATCGAGGGCGGCGAGTTATCCTACGGCGGGCAACGCCTGGTGGACTTGGGCATCGCGCTTGGCTCCAAGCCGCAGGTGCTGCTGCTCGACGAACCGCTGGCGGGCCTTGCCGCCGCCGAGCGCGAACGCGTGTCGAGCCTGATCAAGAGCGTGGCTGCGAATATTCCGGTCCTGATCGTCGAGCACGACATCGATCGGGTGCTCGGTTTTTCGCAAGCCGTTACCGTGATGAATCAGGGCGAAGTGTTGATGACCGGTTCGCCCGGCGCGGTGCGCGCCGACCGGCGCGTGCAGGAAATCTACACCGGCACCGGCATCCCCGAAGTCGGGCACAACCGCACCGACGAGGCCCGCGAGGGCGCTGCGCAACTTCTGCGCTTCGAAGGCGTCAATACCTTCTACGGCAAGAGCCATATTCTTCACGACGCCACGCTGGATGTACGCGAAGGCGAGATCGTCGCGCTGCTCGGACGCAACGGCGCCGGCAAGTCGACGCTTTTGAAGACATTGGCCGGGCTGGTCCCGCTGGCATCAGGCAAGATCGAGTATGAGGGCGGCAGCATCGCCGGGCTGCCGGCGCCGGATATTTCGCGCATGGGCGTCGGCTACGTGCCGCAGGGGCGCGGCCTGTTCGCGGGCATGACCGTGCGGGAAAACCTCTCGCTCGGCCGTCTGGCGCGGAAGACCGACGGCAGCCACGGCGTGGTGTGGAGCGAGGAGCAGATTCTCGAATATTTCCCCCGCCTGAAAGAGCGACTGGATGTCGCGGCGGATTATCTGTCCGGCGGCGAGCAGCAGATGGTGGCGGTGGCGCGCGCCATGTCGGGCAATGTGAAGCTGTTGCTGCTGGACGAGCCGTTCGAGGGGCTGGCGCCGACCGTGATCCTGGAGCTGTTCAAGGTGTTCGACCTGCTGCGCCGCCAAATGTCTATCGTGATCGTCGAGCATAATCTCGATCTGGTGCTGGCACTGGCCGATCGCGTCTTCGCGCTGGAACGCGGCGCAGTGTTTCACCAAGGGCCCGCGGCGCCGTTGTTGACCGACCTCGAATACCGCAAACGAATCCTGTGGCTGTGATACCCAAGGAGACGACGATGAAGTGCCTGACGGCCGCAGCGATGGCCGGTTCAATCGCCCTGTCCGCAGGTCACGCCAGCGCGGCCGACAACATGACCATCGCCGTCTTCACCAAGAACTCCACCAATCCGGCCTATGAAGCGTTCCGCATCGCGGCCGACCAGATTGCCCGCTCGACCGGAGCGCGGACCGTACATTTCGTCCCCAAGAAGCCGGACAATGTCGACGAACAGAAGGCGATGGTAGAGCAGGTCCTGAAGGACAGGCCGGACGCCGTCATTTTCATCCCCGTCGATGATGTCGCCATGATCGATTCGGTGAAGAAGCTCAACGACGCCCGAATCCCGGTCGTGCTGGTCTCCAATCCACTGCCCGGCAGCTTCGTCACCTATGTCGGCGCCGACGACTTCGAGATCGGGTACCGGGAAGCGCGCTATCTGTTCGAACATCTTGGCGGCAAGGGAAAGATCGTCATCATCGAAGGCATCCCGGTTGCGCCGACCAACCGCGAGCGCGTGCGCGGCTACAAGCGCGCTCTTGCCGAATTTTCAGGCATTGAGGTTCTCGGCTCCGGCGTCGGCAACTACCAGCAACCCGACGCCAAGCGCGTGATGGCGAAATTCCTCGGCGAACACTCGCAGATCGACGCCGTGCTCTCGGCCAATGACGGGATGGCGCTCGGCGCCCTGGAGGCCCTGAAGGAAGCAAACCGGACAACGATCGTAATCGGCATCAACGGCATCCTGCCGGCGGTGAAGCAGATCGAGACCGGGGCGATCCTTGCCTCCGTCGATTTCAACATGTTCAAGATCGGCTGCGCGGCGACGCGCGCGGCGGTGCGCTACCTCAAGCACGAGCCGCTGCCGGAAAAGGTCATGTTGCCGGCCGAGATCATCGACAAGACCAATTACAAGGCCTGGCTGGTCCCGGTCGATCAGCAGACCTGCCCGCAATGGAGCGAAGTCGTCAAGTGAGAGATCAATAGTGCCCACGCTGCGCTTTGCCCACGACTTCCCTCATCGTCGTCCCCGCCTAGTGCGCAATTGCGCACGGGGAGCGGGGACCCATATGTGGACGGTCCCCGGGCGGCGCGGTGCGATTTACCTTCGCACGCGCCATACAGAAATTTTGTGTGTGGGGTCGAGGTCGAGCCGCTCAAGGAAGTCAGGCGTTTCGCCACGGCCGAGCCGCGCCGCTAATCCGTCTGGAGCGAGTTTGACAAAATCTTGCTCGGGAGCTGTCGAGCAAATTACCACGTAGTCGACGCGACGATCCGATAGTATTTGACGCGCAGTCGGTACTGGCGCCAGCATCAGCTTGAGCATCGCGACGTTACCGTCGTTATTGCGATGGTATGGTGCAGCAAAAACTGCGTGATCGGTTTCGACAAGAATCATCGGTCCGAGATCGATCGATGCCATCACGCGTCCCTTCGGAAGTTGCGTCATGGAAGCGACATCGGACACGGGCCGGCACGTTGACGCATCTCGTTCGGCTATTGTCATCTGCGGCTTGAAGATTAAGTCGATCAGCGGCTTCGCCGAAAGGCCCAAGGCTGCAAAGCTCGCTGGTGACACGGCGAGTGCCAAAAGGACCAAGTTTCGTCCAGAGGCAAGCGTTGGCCACAGAATGGCCAGGCTCGCGGCAAAAATCGGAGCCGCCAGCATCGATGCCGCCGCAGTGACCCGCATTTCCCAAACGCTAAGCCCGATCAGCGCGGCCAGCGTCATTATGCTAAGGATCCAGCGGAACCGTACAAGCGGATTGGACTGCATCAGCGCCGCCGAGGCGAAGCCCATCGTCATCAATGGAAACCCGTAGAAGCCGAGAACTTTTTGCGGCGTGAGCTGCAGCATCATAGCGAGTGACATCGATTCGACGACCTTATCGACCCAAAATAACGTAACAAGCGGATCGAGCTGTGCGTAAGGCGACGCAATGCATCCCGCAAACAGTGAGAGGAACGCGCCAACCAAAGCGATTGCTGACGCCGCTCCCGTAGCCAGGCGTAGACGCAGCGTAGAGCGGTGGCGATCAATTCCGACCATGATCATCAGACTAATGCCGCCGCCGGCGACCAACAGCAGCACCGGCCCACCGAAGGCGTCGCAGACTGGCAACGCTAGCGAAGGCAGTGGAAGCAATGCCGACGCGAGCAGGAGCGATGATGCCGCCAGCGCCGTCCCAAATGCGCCGACCTGTCGCGAGACGGATGCACCGCGCCAGACAAGAAGGCCAAATACGGCGAGACCTATCGCTGCGATGGCGGGCAGCATTTCAATGCCGATCGCCAGCGATAGCGATGCCACCAGGCCGCCCAGCGCGGCCTTAACCGCACTCTGCTCGATTTGTGACGTCAGCAAGACCAGGGCGAGCAACAAAACGATCTGCGCGTTGTGGTGATCAATCGCACCTGGCCGAAAATGGATTAGCGCCGGCGCGGCTAGCACTGCCAGCATCACTGCCGCTATCTGTGAGTTGGTGACGCTGTTACTCATTTGCTTGGCAATCGCCGCGACGAGCGCGAGCGCGGCTGCAAGCAGCAGCACGGGCCAAAGAAATAGCGTCACGGTTTCTGCGCCGTGCGTTCCAATCAGCGGCCTCAGCAACAGGATTAACGCGGCCAAGGGTACGTCGACGACGCGCGACCAGTGCATCGACGCGCCAGGCGGATCCAATCGATGTTGGAACAGGTCGAACCAGCCTTGCCCACCGATCAAGTCGCGAACCTGGACGAGCCGCATGGCATCATCCGTAGACATGGCATCGAAGACGCCGCCGCTGATCGAGGGCAACCCAATTGCGACCGCAGCCGCCAGCCACAGCACCGGCATCAAGACGTTTGGATTCGCGCCGAGTTGCTCTTTCAGCGCTGCCTGGTCTGAGGTCGAACTGAGATCGGACATGGTTTCCTCATTACTATCGAGCTAGCCCTACGGCCGTTACGGATCAATTAACGGCGAGCATGCGACGGCTGAAAATGCTTGCCGCGGCTAAACGGACAGATGGCGGACGATGCCGAATTGACGCCAATCACCCAACCCGAGCGTTTGCAGCGGTTCCAAATTTGGAAGGTGGGCGCTCTCGTCGGAGCTAAAAAGGGCCGCAAACTGTCAACCCGAAAACCTATCCCAATGGCGCACCTAATAAGCGGAAGACCAGGGGGCCGGCAATCAGGAAGACAAGCAGTATGGCGCGGGCGGACGGCTGTTTGATTGCGCCCAGCAATGACAACCCCGCGAGTGGAACGATAGCCGCCAGCGATAAGTAATAGCGCGGGTAGGCGGTTGTCTGCCAGCCGAACTCGGTGTGCAGCTCATAGCTGAAGATGCCGTGGATAAAGAACGTTCCGGCAAAAGCCAGCACGCCCGCCGCTACCACAATATCGAGAGGGTCGGCTTTTTCGTACGCGATCCGCTGAACCGCCACCAAAAACCCGACGAAGGCGCAAAGCGCCGCTGTGATTGGGATCGTCAGCGCCGCGTAATTCAGCGCATTGCGTGGCTTCAAAATCGGCATCCATTCCAGGACAAATTCCGAGACGAAATGTGCCGCATAGGACGCAGGCGTCATTCGCTCGGCGCTATCCCAGCCGACGGCCAGCGCGCCCGACTTGATCATTGCGATTTGTCCCGGTGTCCTTGGCGTCGGACTGCCGTACTGCACGAACAACGCGACATAGGGAGTGGCCGCCAGCAGCGCGGCAATAACGATCAGCCCCACCCATCGGGACGGCAAGCGCCCGCGCCACAGCAACCAGAGCAACACGCCGCCGACCAATCCGCCTACCAGCAGCAGCGCGGTGAACTTCGCCCAGGACGCGAGGATGACGCCACCGAGTGCAACGATGAGCCACGCCCGGCTTTCGGCGCTCAGGAGCTGCAACGCAGCCAGCGTGGCAATTCCTCCACCGGCGAATGCGGCGTTGTCGTTGTTAATGGCGCCTGCAAGCGGCGCCAACACAGGGATGCCAGCGATAGGCACAATATACGCATAGAGCGTGAGCCGCGGCAACTTTGCGACGAGCCCGACCGCCATCAGAGCCGCGAGCCCGATCGCGACCAGCAACACATTGAATAGCCGATCGAAGAGGACCGCCTCGGGATGGCCTTCCAGGGTGGGACCAATGCGGGCCAGCAACACATAATACGGCGAGGGGTGATCGAGATAGTTTGCTTCGCTGGTAAATTTGAATCTCGATGGGTCGAGCATCCGCATATCCTCAAACGCGGGCCACGTCTCACCGGAGTGTTGGAGATGCGCGACATAGGATGCGTGTGCCACTTCATCGAACCCAAGCGTCACATCCTTGCGTATCGCACTAAGTGTCGCGGCGACAACGAAAAGCAAAAGCACAAAGGCGCAAACGAGCCAGTTGGCTTTGGCCGCGACCGCACTTTGATCTTGCGAGGATGTATCGAAATTACTTGGGGCAGGCATCGTGCCAGTGTGCACTGGCACCCATTAAACAAGTCCTATGCCATTGCCGCAGCCCGGGGTGAGCCGCGATACCAAATTTAGGTCTATATTAGGCAGACCAGGGCAGAAAGTGGCAACGATTAGAGCCCACAATCCATTTCAGCCAAGCCCCCCGGACGGCCCGGAATCGGCTACGGCTCTGTAAGATGACGCTGAGGATAAATCTGATATGGCACGCATAGGTACTCGAGCGGAGGTCTGGTTTTCCAACGTAATTGCCTCGTTCGCGCGCTACGTCGCGGAAAGGACGCTTTCCGAGTCCGTTCCCATGCTGATGCGCCGTGATGCCGTCCTGGACTCCTTCAATTACGCAAAAGAAAATATGCAAGATGCGTATTCGTTTCTGGATCGATTTGACGGTCTCAGACTTTCGATCGAAGAGGCAAAGCGAAGATTTCCCTCCCGCAAACTTGTACTGGAGTTTGGCGTCTACAAGGCTGGAATGATTAATTACCAGGCCAGGAAATTTCCTGAGTTAAATTTTGTCGGGATTGATAGTTTTGAAGGTTTGCAAGAACAATGGAGCGGCATGGCTCCGGAAAGAACCTTTGACCTTGGCGGCAGGCTGCCGAGGGTTCGACGCAATGTCGGGTTGGTGAAAGGATGGTTCGCAGAGTCAGGCCCCCGTTGGAAAAAGGAAAATCCTGCGTCCGGCATCCCGCTGCTGGTGCACGTTGACTGTGACACTTACGCCGCAACGGTCGACGTGCTGGAAATCTGTGCTGACTATGTTGAACATGGTCTCGTTATTCATTTTGACGATTACTTTGGGTTTCCCGATTGGAGAAACGCCGGCTTCAAGGCGCTAAAGGAAATCGCGGAAAAACGGCGATGGCGTCTGACCTATTTGTCTTACGGGACAAAAGAGGTGGCGGTTCTGGCGGAGATGCATGTTGGCTGACGTGGTTGCGCGACAAATTGGTACACGCGCATTGACGTTTCATTAACGCTTCAAGAGACGCTTCTGCGAGCGGCGATAAGCCTAACCTTAACGAAGTTCTGCGCAAATGCGGCCCGAAACCCGAGGGATCGCGCCGCATATGACCACCACAGATGCAGACATTTTCGTGATCGGCGCCGGGCCCGCCGGCCTCACCACGGCTTACTGCCTGACCAAGGAGACGCCGTCGGTCATCGTGATCGAGAAAGATCCGGTCTATGTCGGCGGCATTAGCCGCACCGTGCGGCACGGGAATTTCCTGTTCGATATTGGTGGCCATCGGTTTTTCTCCAAGGCCAAGGAAGTCGTCGACCTCTGGCACGAGATCCTGCCTGACGACTTCATCACGCGGCGGCGGTTATCGCGCATCTATTATGGCGGAAAATTCTATTCCTATCCGTTGAGCGCGTTCCAGGCGCTGCGCAATCTCGGGATATTCACCAGCGCCGCTTGCATGCTGTCCTATGCCTATGCCAAGGCATTCCCGATCGCGTCGCCTCGCAGCTTCCATGATTGGGTGCGCAATCGGTTCGGCGAGCGCCTGTTTCAGATTTTCTTCAAAACCTACACCGAGAAGGTGTGGGGCATGTCCTGCGACGAAATCTCCGCCGACTGGGCGGCGCAGCGTATCAAGGGACTGGATCTTCGCGTCGCAGTCGTGAACGCGCTGAAACACTCGTTCGGGCGCAAGCCAAAAGCCGTTGCGGTCGGCGGCGATATCGTGAAGACGTTGATCGAGACGTTCCAATATCCGCGCAAGGGGCCCGGCATGATGTGGGAAGCCGCTGCAGCCAAGATTGAGGAGCGCGACGGCCGAATTCTGATGGGTCGCGAGCTGGTCGAACTCGCTTATGATGAGGTCCAGAGGCTCTGGCGCATCGGGGTCGCGAGATCCGACGGAAAACGTGAGAGTTATACGGCTCGCCACGTCGTGAGCTCTGCACCGGTGCGCGAGCTGGTACACAAATTGTCGCCGAGACCTATCTCGCTCCTGCACGCGCGCGCGCTGCGCTACCGTGATTTCCTCACCGTTGCGCTAATGATGGACAAAACCGATGTGTTTGCCGACAACTGGATCTATATCCATGATCCGTCGGTGAAGGTCGGTCGCGTGCAGAATTTCGGTTCGTGGTCCCCCGAAATGGCGCCGGCCGGTATGACCTGCCTCGGCCTCGAATATTTCTGCTTTGAGGACGACGGCCTGTGGACGATGTCCGACGAGGAGCTTATCGCGCTCGCCACGCGTGAGGTCGCCAAGGTCGGTTTAGCCGCGGCCACCGATGTGATCGACGGCTGCGTGGTGCGCCAAGCCAAGGCCTATCCAGTCTATGACGACGCCTATCGCGACCATATGGCGATGATCCGGCGCGATCTGGAGCAAAACTATCCGAGCCTGCATCTAATCGGCCGAAACGGAATGCACAAATACAATAATCAGGATCACGCCATGATGACCGCCATGCTGACGGCGCGAAACATTCTGGCCGGTGAACGCATCTATGACATATGGCAAGTCAACGAGGACGCAGAATATCACGAAACCGGAGCATCGAGCGCGCAGGCAGCGCTTGCGAGCGAGCGCTTGGTGCCGCTCAAGGCGAACACCCGGGCGGCCTGAAGCTCTGCGCTAGCAGGGCCAGTTGATGCAGTATCGAACACGCGATCTGCTGATTCGCCGACTGGCCCAATTGATCAATGCATTGCGGGCGCATTTGTCCGAGCTTGGCATTGCGGCTGCGCAGCGATGCGAGGGAATCGCGCCGACGAGCTGGCCGAATAACAAGGCTTTTTGCTGCGCTGCATGAGTCCGTTCGTGGCACTTTTGAGACATGGCGAGCGGCACTGAATCTGCCCCTTCTCCCTTACTCGTTGCTATTGGCAATTTCCTCATAGACCGAACAGACGCCGCGCAAGGCCGCCATTGATGGCGGCGCGCTCGGTATCCGAGAATTTTGTCTCGGCGACAATTTTCAACGGCGCGAGATCGCCGATCGGGAACGGCATGTCCGAACCCATCATGATCCTTTCCGCGCCGACGATGTCGGCGAGGTAGCGCAGCGTGCGGGGATCCTGGACGATGGTGTCGTAATACATGGCGGCCAGCGCCGCGTCGGGATCGCCAAGCTTGTCCTTGTCGAGTGAATAATTCCGGCGCAGGCGGCCGATCACATAGGGCAGCGCCGCGCCGCCAATACCCGCCACGATCCTCGCATTGGCATAGCGGGTGACATGACCGGCATAGATCAGCCGCGACATCGCGATCAGCGTATCGGTGATACGCCCCACCGCATTGGCCATGCCGTAATCATGCACGCGGTCGTCGCCGCTTTCGAATACCGGATGAATGAAAACCACCGATCCGAGTTCGTTGGCGGCCTCCCAGAACGGCCCGAGCGAGGGATCGTCGAGCACGCCGCCCTTGCCCTTCGGCTGCGTCCCGATCATCGTGCCCTTGAAGCCCGCAGCGTGTGCCTCGCGCAACACCTCTGCGGCGCGCGCACCGTCCTGCAATGGGACGGTGCATAGCGGCACGAAGCGCGGCTCGCGCATCGCGGTTTGCGCCAGGTGGGTGTTGATCAAGCGCGACCAGTTCGCGCCCTCCTCCGCCGGCACCTCATAAGCGAACATATCGAGCCAGCCGCCGACTACCTGGCGTTCTATCTTCTGCTCATCCATCCATTTCAGGCGGCCGGGTAAATCGCTCAGCGGCTTTGAGACCGGCCGTGTCGGTTTGCCGCCGGCAAAGGAGAAGCCGAGGCTGCCGCCGTCCTCCAGCAGGCGGATCGACGGAAAGTTCGAGGCCTGCGTGCGGATCGCATCCAGCAGACTTGGTGGCACCAAATGGGCGTGGCAGTCGATGATCATCTGGCTTGCTCGTCAGATTTCTCTTGGGATCTGGACTGCTGCGCGTTGGCGATCGCATCGCCAATCGCGGAAATGCGGATCGGAAGCTTGTTGAAGGAAATGCCAAGCGGTGCGACGCAATCGTTGACCGCGGCTGATATTGCGGCGGGCGCACCGAGATAGCCACTTTCGCCGGAACCCTTCTGGCCGAACACGGTGT
>JBGQCE010000039.1:0-11909 GCA_041495185.1 Bradyrhizobium sp. | reverse complement strand
GCTTTCGCCGTCAGCAAGCATCCGTTGCAATTCTTTCGCCTCGGACGGCAGCCGTTTCTGGGTTCGCTCATCATAAAAAACGTAACCGTTCGGAATGAAGTAGGAGAGAAGCTGCTCGAGCGACGCGCCTCGCTCCTCAAGCACATAGGGCGCCAGTTCCATCACAAAGATCGGGCGCGCATCGCGAAGCATCAAGGTTGCGCCACGAAGAACGTCACACTCGAATCCGTCGACATCGAGCTTGACCAATTGAACCTTGCGATCGGCGCGTTCGCTCAAAATGCTGTCGAGGCTTCGCGCTTGCGCCGACTCCGTCTTCATTTCGCGGCCAAGATGCTTGGCGTGCAGCCCTTCCTCAACCGCGAGGGGCCAGCTCGAATAGATGGCATTCGGAACGCTGGCCCCGTCGCGGGCTGTCAGGAAGCAATGGAAAGCCTCCACCCGGGAGGCAAGCGACGGATTGAGATCGAGGTTGCGCCGAAGCTTGCGGAAGGCAAAATCTGTCGGTTCGAACGCCATCACGCGACCCTTGGGACGAACAAGACTTGCCAGGTGTAGTGTGTGCGCCCCGATGTTGGCTCCGATATCCAGCACCAGCGACGAAGGTTCAGTGAGCCTGGCTAATGCGACCGCGGTACTGCGCTCGAACATCCCGCCGAGGTAAATGGCAAAATCTATTCCTTGCGAAAGGTCCAGCTCATAGACCACGCCCCGCCTTGAAAAGATCCCCTTGTCAGGCCGGCCGGCAACACTTCGGCCAAATCGGACGATATGATGCATCGCCCTGGCGATGGTGATTTTGGTGGCCGTTTTCATGAGCATTCCGATTGCATTGAGCCGGGACAAATAGAGGCTTTTTCACAAAAACACTATGATCATTGACAATCATTTGGTCGTTTCGGAGAGACCGCATGAACGGAATTCCCTCTGCGCGCGACCAAGCAGCGTTGCCTCTCGCGCTCAAGGATCCCCCATGACAGTCAGGTTGAAACTGCTCGTCGCATTTGCCGCGGGCACGCTTGCTGTCTCTCACGCCGGCGCCGCGTCGCCGGAGCGATCGACCGCAAATTCCTCAAGCCAGAAGGCCGTCGCCGAGATGCCCGTCCAGATCATGCCGACCGGGATTTATCCGCTGACGCCGGAGCGCGAGCAGTCCTTGAAGCCGAAAGACAGCTTCAAGGAATGCGATTCCTGCCCGGAAATGGTGGTGGTGCCGAAGGGTTCCTTCACCATGGGCACGCCCATCACCGAAGTCGATCGCTCCAAGGGCGAGGACCCGCTGCATCGCGTCACCTATGCACGGCCTTTCGCGGTCGGCCGTTTCACGATCTCATTCGACGAATGGGACGCCTGCCTCGCCGATGGCGGTTGCGACGGCAACAAGGGCGACGATCACGGCTTTGGACGCGGCCGCATGCCCGCGCAGGGTATCAGCTTCGACGCCGCGAAATCCTATCTCGCCTGGCTGTCGCGCAAGGTCGGCCGCACCTACCGGCTGCCGAGCGAGTCCGAGCGCGAATATTTCGCACGCGCCGGCACCACGACGCCGTTCTGGTTCGGCAAAACGATTTCGTCGCAGGACGCCAATTATGCGGCCTCAACTCCTTATGCCAACGGCCCGCGCGGCGTCGACAGCAAGGGGCCGGCGGTGGTGGATTCCTACGCGCCGAACCCGTTCGGCCTGTATCAGGTGCACGGCAATGTCTGGGAATGGACCGAGGACTGCTTCAACAAGCGCTACACGGAGGATACGCCGACCGACGGCGCGCCGTGGCTGGAAGGCGACTGCACCAAGCGCATGGTGCGCGGCGGCATCTGGAATTGGTCCGCAGACAAATCGCGCTCGGGCTATCGCGACGACGCCCTCGCCAGCGGCGGCGGCAACAGCTTTCGCGTGGTCAGGACGCTGAACGTGCGGGTGCAGTAAGAACGCTTAAACACGTCGTTCCGGCGAACGCCGGGACGACGAGGAATATTCACCCGAATGCTCTCGTAGACGCCAATCCGCCAAGCCTGCCGGTAATGGCGAAAAACTGCGCCACGGTTTCCTCGATGATCTGTCGCGCCGGCTTGACCTCGTCGATCAGTCCCGCCGATTGTCCCGCCAGCGCGGGCGCGGCTTCCATGTCGCCGTGGAAATAGACGTCGCGGATTCCCTTCAGCGCGTCCGGCGCCATCAGGCCCTCGTCATGGATCGCCCTGGTGCGTTCCGACTTCAGCGCCCGGATGCACGGCGTCGATTTCTTGTTGAGCACCAGCGTGCCGGTTTCCCTGGCCTCGACGATCGCATTCTTGTAGTTGGCGTGCACCGGGCTCTCGGTACAGCTCACGAAGCGCGTGCCCATCTGGATGCCCTCGGCGCCGAGCGCGAAGGCAGCCGCCATGCCGCGCCCGTCGCAGATGCCGCCGGCGGCGATCATCGGCACGTCGGTGCGCGCACGGATTGCCTGCAGCAGCACCAGCGTCGAGACTTCCTCCGGATTCTTGAAGCCGCCGCCCTCGGCGCCCTCGACTACCAGGCCATCGACGCCGGCCTCGACGCATTTCATCGCCGTCTCCACCGTCGGCACCGCGTGATAGACCGTGATGCCCGCGCCCTTTAACGGTGCGATGAATTTCGCCGGGCTGCCGGCGGAGGTGGTAACGAATTTGACGCCGGAGTTGCAGACGAATTTCAGCATCGCATCGTCGCGCAGGAAGCGGATCGGCAGATTGACGCCGAAGGGCAGGTTCAACGCCTTCATCTTGTTGATTTCGGCCTGACAGGCTTCGGTTTCGCCCGATGACGTCTCGATGATGCCGAGGCCGCCGGCGCGCGAGACCGCGGACGCGAGTTGGGTGCGTGCGATCCAGCCCATCGGGGCCTGCACGATGGGGTATCTGGCGCCGGTATGGGCGAGAACGCGATTCATGACGGTCCATTGCGGTGAGGGGTGAAACAGGGAGAATTCCGGGCGACGGTATGTCACCCCAAGGGGACGGTAAGTCACCCCCGGGGTGACGGTAAGTCACCCGCGTCCGCACGACAACCATGCTTCGGCCTGCTGCTTTCCGCGATTGCCTTGGCCTTCCCCACCCCGTAGTTTGGGACCACCGCAAGAACAATAAAGTCCGGAGAGAAAACCCATGGCCCGCCTCAAATTCGGAGCCTTCCTCGCCCCGCATCATCCGATCGGCGAGCATCCGATGCTGCAATTCCGCCGCGACCTCGATCTCGTCGAGCAGCTCGATGCGCTCGGCTACGATGAATTCTGGTGCGGCGAACATCATTCCTCAGGCTGGGAAACCATCGCTTCGCCGGAGATGTTTTTGGCCGCTGCCGGCGAGCGCACCAAGCGCATCATGCTCGGCACCGGCGTGGTCTCGCTGCCCTATCACCATCCCTTCAACGTCGCCCAACGCATGGTGCAGCTCGACCACATGACGGGAGGCCGCGCCATCTTCGGCTCCGGACCGGGCGCGCTCGCCTCCGATGCGCATACGCTCGGCATCGATCCGATGACGCAGCGCGACCGCCAGGACGAGGCGATCGCGATCATTCGCCGGCTGTTCAAGGGCGAACGCGTAACCGCAAAGAGCGACTGGTTCACCATGAACGACGCCGCGCTGCAGATCCTGCCCTTGCAGGAAGACATGCCATTCGTGGTGGCCTCGCAGATTTCGCCGTCGGGCATGACGCTGGCCGGCAAATACGGCATCGGCATCATTTCGCTCGGCTCGATGTCGACGCAGGGCCTGATGGCGCTGCCGACGCAATGGGAATTTGCCGAGGACGCCGCGAAGAAGCACGGCACCACCGTGAGCCGCGCGAACTGGCGCGTGCTGCTCTCCTGGCACATCGCCGAGAGCCGCGAACAGGCGCGACGCGAGGCGGGTCCGGGACTAATGCACTGGCACAATGAATATAATGTCCGCACGCTGCAGCGGCCCGGCCTGCAGCCGTTCACCTCGCCCGAGGACGCCGTCGAGAAGACCGCTGGCGGCGAGGGTGCTGCCTCCACCATCGGCACGCCGGACGATCTCGTCAAAACCATCAAGAGCCTGATGGAGGTCAGTGGCGGCGTCGGCACCATCGTCGGCTTCGTGCACGACTGGGCCAATCCGGAAAAAACCCGCCGCAGCTGGGACATGGTGGCGCGTTATGTGGTGCCGGAAATCAACGGCTATATCGCATCCTTGCGCAAATCACAGAAATTCGTGATCGAGAATCGCGCGGTGTTCGAGCGCGCAGGGCAAGCCGTGATGGCGAAGATCCTGGAAAACGACAAGGCCGCGGCAGCCCTGTCCCTCACCGGCCCCGGACGCGTCGCGATCCCCACCATCAACGCGCCGGACCTGCAGAAGGAAGCCGCGAAGAGGAAGAACAAGGCGTGAGGCGAGCGGCGCGGCCAGTCGTCCCGGCAAGCGAGCAACGCGAGCGCCGGCCGGAACCCACACGCCGTGTCGTCGCGTCCTGGATCAGATATTGAAGTGTCGAGCGCCCACCGCCCACTCCACTTGAACCATCAGCCCTTAAAGGTCGGTTGGCGCGGGTGTATGCAGTCCTTGAAGTCGGCAAAGTCCTTCCACGCGGGTTCCGGCGGATCGCAGCCCGACCGCGGTGCATAGATCGAGGGATCGATCAACTGCAGGGTCGGAATGTAACGCGGACAATTCGGAAAGATCGATCGGGCGGTGACACGGACGATAAGCTGCGCGCCGACGGTCCGGGCGAGCAACGGATCTTCACGACTGACCGTTGCCGTGCCGTTGACGCGCAGGCGCTGCGGCTTTCCATGCATGGCGATGAACAGCATGCCGACTTCGACATTTACCAGGATATTGCCCAAGCTCTTGAACATGCCGTTGCCGTCATAGTCGGGAAAGGCTAGCTCGGACGGCCCGGTGATCGCCACGAACCCCGGCATGCCTCCCTTGAAGGAGCAATCAGGCCTTCCCCTGGCGTCTGCTGTCGCCAGAAAGAAATACGACGCGCTCTCGATAAATGCCCGGTCGTCTGACGTGAACTGCGTGCGGGTAAAAGTTTCCAGGCGGTCAGAAATCCGACGGCTGTCGAACTGATCCTGCAGCCAGCGGTTCCCCTCGTGATACATTGCGCTATCGGTCATCAATCCTCTCTTGGGTCAGACTGGAATTGGCAGATGTTCGACGTTCTCCCGGGAAATTTAGCACCATTGCACTTTTTGCGGAACATCCGCGCGACGGAGAGCTCGCGCTTTACGCTTCATTCGATCACCTCGTCGGCGCGAGCGAGAAGCGTTGGCGAAATTTCAAGGCCGAGCGCCTTAGCGGTCTTCAGATTGATGACTAGGTCGAATTTGGTTGGCTGCTCGACCGGGATGTCGGCCGGCTTGGTCCCCCGTAGAATCTTGTCGACTTGCTCCGCGGCGTGCCGGAATAACTCTGCCCAGTTGGGCCCATAGGACATCAGCGCTCCCGCATCGACATACTCCCGGCTTCCATAAATTGTCGGTAGTCGCTGATCGCCTGCCAAGGCGTTGATCCGAATGCGGTTGCTGTAAATAAGCGGGTCGGTCGCGACGTAAAGTGCGTCCGCCCGGCCCTTGAGTGTCCCGACAGCAGGTATGATCTCATCCGCCTGGCGAATTTCGATTGGCGTGACTTCGAGGCCGAGCGAACGAGCCGTCGTCTGAACCTCGCGCATCTCCAGCATGGCGCCGGGGGCACCGGCATTGGCCAAAATCGCCAGCCGGCTGAGGTTGGGGGCGACCTCGCGCAACAGCTCAATGCGCTTGCCCGCGGTATCGGTCTGCTGGATCGACATGCCGGTCACGTTGCCGCCCGGCCGCGCCAGACTCGCAACAACACCGACGCCGACCGGATCCATCTGCGCCGCGAACACGATGGGGATAAGCGTTGTCGCATGCTTTGCCGCGAGGACCGGTGCGGATGCCCAGGTAACGATCACGTCGACCTTGAGCCTGACGAACTCGGCCGCGATCTCACCATAGCGCTCGGCCTGTGCCTCCGCCCAGCGATACTCGATTGCGACCGTACGCCCCTCGATCCAACCTAGTTCCTTTAGCCGTCTTATGAATGCTCCCACCCAATGGCTCGCAACATCGGGCGAGGCCGCGCCCAAAAATCCGATCGTCGGCAGTTTCACGGCTTGTTGGGCGTGTACAACAAGCGGCCATATAGCGGCGCAGCTAAGCCCCGTGATGAAGGTCCGGCGCTTCATTCGATCACCTCGTCGGCGCGAGCAACCAGCCCCGCCGGCAGTTCGAGACCAAGCGCCTTCGCGGTCTTGAGGTTGACGATGAGTTCGTAACGGGCAGCCTGGAACACGGGAATATCTCCAGGTTTCTCACCCTTGAGAATCCTGTCAATTTGCTCGGCGGCGTGGCGGTACATCTCCGCAAGATCGAACGAATAAGTCATCAGTCCGCCGGGCCCGACGAAAATGCGATGCGCATAAATCGTCGGTATCCGGCCTTTGGAGGCCAATTCGACAATTAGTTGACGATGAGGAAACAAGCCGGCGTCGTCGATCACCATAAGCGCATCCACTCGATCCTGCTCCATCGCGGTGAACACACGTCGAATTTGCGCCTCGTCGATGGTGCCGTCCAGCAACGCCCCTTCCAGCGAAATTCCCAACTGCCTGGCTTCCTTTCGAACCGCTTCGCCTTGAACCCTTTCCCAGGAAGATCGCAAGGTAAGGAACCGGGCGTTCGACGATTTTGGCGTTGCTTCCAGAAGCAGACCAAGCCGCTTCCCCCAAATATCGTTTCCTCCGACATCCGTACTGATGCCCGTGATGTTTCCGCCCGGCTGCGCAAGGCTTGGCACAATTCCTGAGGTGACCATATTGCCAGCCACGGCAACGAGCGGGATTCTCGTTGTCGCCTCCTTGAAGCTCAGGACCAGGGGATTTGCTATTGCAAGGATCAGGTCCGGATTTGTGCGGACGACATCCCGCGCCAGATCGCCATAGCGGTCGGCTTGTCCTGCGGCGGAGTATCGTTCCACCACGAGATTGCGTCCCTCGCTGTAGCCGCGGCGGCGTAATTCCTCGAACAACGTTCGGTAACCCAGATGCTCGCTGGTTATACTCAGATCGCTCACATCAATGTTTGGGTGAACGATAGCGATGCGCTTCATCTTCGCCGGTTGCTGCGCGCGCGCGACAAGCGGCAACACCGCCGCCCCGCCAAGTCCCGCGATGAATTCCCGCCGCTTCATTCGATCACCTCGTCGGCGCGGGCGAGAAGGGTCGGCGGAATTTCAAGCCCGAATGCCTTGGCCGTCTTGAGATTGATGACCAGCTCAAACTTGATCGCCTGCATGACCGGCAGATCGGCGGGACTGGCACCGCTGAGTATCTTGCCGGCGTATGTGCCCATCTGCCCATACAGCTCGGCCGTACTTGATCCGTAGCTCATCAACCCCCCGGCATCGGCGATTTCGCGCCGAAAGTATATCGCAGGCAATGCATAGCGGGTTGCAAGCGCGATGAGATAATCCGCCCGAGTGACGAAGAATGGACTGGTGGCGACGAGGAGTGCACCGGCCCGTTGCTGGACGATTGTAGCGAAAGCGGCGTCGATGTCCGGTTCGGTGCTGGCCCGCAGGACAACGAGTTGCTGCCCGATCGCACGTGCTGCTGCCTCCGTATTGGCAATTTGGGTCTCGGCCCACGTGTCGTTTGGATTTACCAGCATGGCGATGACGCCCGCCTTTGGCACCAGATCGCGCAGCAGTCCAAGCTGCTTCGTTCCTAACGTACCCAACAGGCTGGTTACGCCCGTGACGTTGCCACCCGGACGGTTGAGACTTGCGACCAGGCCATATTTGACAGGGTCCTCGCCGACGTTGAACACGATCGGAATTTTCCCGGTCGCCGCTTTGGCCGCGCTTGCCGAAATCTCGCCGCCGGCGGTGACGATGACGGCAACGTTCCGACGGACCAGATCTTCCGCCAGCGCCGGCAGACGGTCATAGTGCCCGTCACCCCATCTGAACTCGATCGCCACGTTTTTATCGACGACGTAGCCGGCGTCTTTCAGTCCTCGATAGAATTCAGACACCATCGACACGTCGCTCTCGGACGACCTTGCGCTCAAGAACCCGATCACCGGCATCGCCGCCTGCTGCGCACGCGCGACAAGCGGCCACGCGGCTGCCGCACTGCCCAGAACAGCGATGAATTCCCGCCGCCTCATTCGATCACCTCGTCGGCGCGGGCGAGAAGGGTCGGTGCGATTTCGAGCCCGAGCGCCTTTGCAGTTTTGAGATTGAGGACCATCTCGAATCTTGTCGGTTGCTGGATAGGAAGCTCACCGGGGTTCTCACCGGCCAGGATCCTGACGACGTATTCCGCAGTGGCACGATATTGATCCTCGACATTGGGAGCGTAGCTCACCAAACCGCCTCGCTCTGCATCGTCGCGCCGCTCGTAGATGGCGGGCAACCGATGTTCGGCCGCGCTATCGATAATCAAGCGCCGCTGTACAGACGAAAAGTATGGGCTGCCACGCCCCACTGCGCCCTGCGCCCCTTCGGCGAGAGCCTGACGCATGGCACTGCCGACCGCTTCCGGCTGCGGCATATCGATGAAGCCGTATTCGATACGGAGTGCCTTGGCAGCCTCGTTCTGGCCCGGCGCGAACAGCGGCCAAATCGGGCGTGACGCCAGGACGGCAATCCGGTTAAGCGCCGGGACCATTTCCTTGAGTATCCCGAAGACCTTGCTGGAGATATCCCTTTCCATGCTGGCAAATCCGGTGATGTTTCCGCCCGGACGCGACAGGTTCTTGACGAGACCGCCAAGGAATGGATCCGCGGCCGACGCCGTCACGATGGGGACAGTGCTGCTCGCGGCCGCCGCAGCCCGCACCGCCAAGCCGCCCTCGGTCACGATGATCTCGATCCCCTGATTCACCAGCGCTACAGCAAGCTCCGGGAGCCGTGCGGGACTTCCGCCGCCGACTTGCGATACCAGAACGAAATTGCGCCCTTGTACGTAGCCGTGCTCGGCAAGTGCGCGCAGAAAAGCGGCGAGTTCGTGCTCCGGCTGCGGCGCGGCGCGAAGAAGTCCGATGCGCTTCATCTTCGCCGGTTGTTGCGCATTCGCCGCAAGCGGCCATGCTGCCGCCGCGCCGAGCCCTGCAATGAATTTGCGCCGTTTCATATGATTTCCCGATGCGCCCCAATAACGGAACACCAGCGATCGAAAATTATTTCTGATAGTAATCCTGCACCGTCTCCCATGCGACCGTTTGCAGGAACCGCGCGGTCGGCTCGTCGATACCAGCAAGATAGCCGGAGCCTATCATGGCGCGCGGCTTTGTCGCGCCTCATCGATCGGCCTAAATCTCGCCGCACGGGGCGGGGAGGCTTTGCACCGGCGCGGCAACCGGCTATTTATTGGCATCGTTCCGGCCGATGCCGGGGACCAACGGAGCAACTGCCATGTCGATGCAAAGTGTGGCCTCTCCTGCGATGACCCTCACGCCGCCAAGGCGCAATTCGCTGACGCATATTCCCGGCGACGAGGGCTGGCCGATCGTCGGCAAGACTCTGGAAGTACTTGCCGATCCCAAAGGACAGGCCGAGCGGCAAGCCGCCAAATACGGGCTGATCTATCGCAGCCACCTGTTTGGCGAGACCAGTCTGGTCCTGCTTGGGCCCGAGGCCAATGAGCTGGTGCTGTTCGACCAGGCCAAGCAGTTCTCCTCGACGCACGGCTGGGGGCGAATTCTCGGCCTATTGTTTCCGCGCGGACTGATGCTGCTCGATTTCGAAGAACATCGCCTGCACCGGCGCGCTCTGTCGGTTGCCTTCAAATCCGGGCCGATGAAATCCTATCTTGCGGCGCTCGATACCGGCATCGCGGCGCGGGTCAAGCAGTGGAAGGCGCAGCCCGGGCCGATGCTGTTCTATCCGGCGATGAAGCAGCTCACGCTCGACCTCGCCGCGACCTCGTTCCTCGGCGCCGATATCGGGCCGGAGGTCGAGGAGATCACGCGCGCCTTCGTCGACATGGTGGCCGCCTCGATCTCGGTGATCCGCAAGCCTCTGCCGGGCACCAAGATGGCGCGCGGCGTCAATGGCCGCAAACGCATCGTGGCCTATTTCTCGGAGCAGATTCCGGTCCGCCGCGCCAAAGGCGGCGGCGAGGATTTGTTCTCGCAGCTCTGCCACGCCACCCATGAGGACGGCGCACTTCTGTCGACGCAGGATATCGTCGACCACATGAGCTTCCTGATGATGGCGGCGCATGACACGCTGACCTCGTCGCTGACGTCGTTTGTGGCAGCGCTGGCCGCCCACCCTGAGTGGCAAGCCAGACTGCGCGACGAAATCACCGCGCTCGGCGTCGCGGCCGACGAACCCACGACATTGGACAATCTCGAAGCCATGCACTTAACCGAGATGGCGTTCAAGGAAGCGATGCGGATGAAGCCGCCGGTGCCATCGATTCCGCGTCGCGCCATCCGGGATTTGGTCTTCAAGGGCTATGCGATTCCGGCGGGCACCATGGTCGGCATCAATCCGCTGTTCACCCACCACATGCCGGATATCTGGCCCGATCCCGACGCGTTCGACCCGATGCGCTTCACCGACGAAGCGCAGCGCACCCGGCACCGATTTGCATGGGTCCCGTTCGGCGGCGGCGCGCATATGTGCCTCGGACTGCACTTCGCCTATATGCAGGCGAAATGCTTCGCACGGCATTTCCTGCAGAATCTCGAGGTCTCGCTGGAACCCGGCTACAAGCCGGACTGGCAGATGTGGCCGATCCCGAAGCCGAGGGACGGATTGCGTGTGACGCTAAAGCCGGTCGGGTAAGCGGATCAGGCCGAGGTCGGGGCAAGATCAGATCAAGGCTTGCGCGTCGATGCCGACCACGTCGATCCCGTCGGCGCGTCCGCGAATGGGCAGCCGGCCGAGATCGCGGATCGCGAACGGCGGTGCCGAGCTGAACCGTTCCATGGCCGCGCGCGAGGCAAGAAAACCGCCATCCACATTCCGGCTCAGTTCTTCGAGCCTTGCCGCGGTGTTCATGACGTCGCCGTTGAAAACGATGGCGCGTTTGATGTCGCCGATCTCGCCGACAATCACCGGCCCGAAATGCAGGCTGCCGCGAATCCGCGGCACGACTCCGAATTCGCGTTCCAACTGGCTCGATGCGCGCGCCAATTCCTCGCGCATCGCCATGAAGCAGCGTAGCGGACGGTAATCCACCGCACCGCTACTTTCCGGCCAGGTCACGATCACCTCGTCGCCGACATAATTGAGGACTTCGCCGCGATAATCCACGACCGAAAGCGTCAGAAGTCGAAACGTATGATCGAGAAGGCGGTGGATGCCGACGCCGCCCAGCCGTTCGGCCAGTCCGGTCGATCCCGCGATATCGACGAAAAGCACGAACCGGTTTTCCTCTACCGGCGTGTGATATCTCCCGATGATGAAGTTCAGGAAGGCACGCCGGCCGATGATATTGGTGATTCCGAAAACCAGATTCATGACAATCGAGAAAACAACGGAATAGATGATGGCGATCCAGAAGCCCTTCATGGATGGAGCGGGCGGCTGCCCGGCAAGTACCGAACCCAGCTGGAAAAACTGGGTGGGAACGATAATTGCCGCGTAGATCGCGCTTCGTACGGTCAGATTGGCCGCGAACGAAAGACCGCTGAGCCACACGCGCATCGGACCTTGCAGAACGAACAGCTCGATGCCCCCGATCGCGACACTAATAAGCAGCCCGTAGGAGATCCCCACGGCTATCGAGGAAGCAGAGCTGTAACCCTGCGCAAGAACAAACACGATGGCCCCGATCACGCTGACGGCGACGACGACACCCAGCAATCGCAGTTTTCTTTCGAGCCTTGCGTCCATGCCGCTTATCCACGCATTGCCGTGCGAGGGGAGATCGCTAT
>JBGQCE010000038.1:0-11981 GCA_041495185.1 Bradyrhizobium sp. | reverse complement strand
TATTCTCGACAGCCGCCGAATGACGTTGTCGCCTTCCGCGAGCTGGATCTTCAACTGCTGCGACATCTGCGCCGCAGACGCCAGCCGGTCGCCGAGATTCTCGTTGACGTCGCGAACGGTATGCTTGAGGCCGCCGATGGCACGCTCGGCGATTTCGGTCGCGGTGATCAGCTCGGCGATCGTCGCCTTCAGCGAATGTTCGTCCGCCTTCAGGCGCTTCAGCCGCCTGTTCAACAGCATGCAATAGCCGATCGTGAGCAGCAGCAACATCGCCACCAGACTCTCGATCGCAACTCCAAATGAGTGACTCATTGGGCCTCCATCAGTTTGGTTTGCTCATCGGCCTTCTCGAACATCGCGAAGGTGGTATTCGGTTTACGCAATTGCTTGGTGACGCGAATGGCGACGCGATCGCCGACCCGGCCCATCCGCCCTTCGGTCAGCGTGACGCTGCCGCAGCGCACCGCGACCAGCGCGTCGGCGCGCATTTCGAGCGGCAAGGTGTCGCCGATTTTCAGCTTCATCAGCTCCTTGAGCGGAATGTCGGCTTCGTAGAGCACGGCATCGACTGAAATCTGCGCTTGCGCCACTTCAGTTGCGAAATGGCCTTCCCAGATCGGATCACGGCCGAATTTTTCGCCCATGAACATCTGCAGCAACACGTTGCGGATCGGCTCGATGGTCGCATAGGGCAACAGCAGTTCGATATTGCCGCCGCGATCCTCCATATCGATCCGCAACCGCACCAGAATGGCGGCGTTGGCGGGCCGGCTGATGGCGGCGAAGCGCGGATTGGTTTCCAGCCGGTCGATCGAGAAGGTCACCGGCGACAGCGGCCTGAAAGCCTGCTCGGCATCGGCCATCACGACTTCGACCAGCCGCTTCACGAGGTTGGTTTCGATGGTCGTGTAGGGGCGGCCTTCGATGCGCAGCGAGGTCTGCCCGCGGCGGCCGCCGAGAAGAACGTCGATCATCGAATAGATCAGGCTTGAATCCACCGTCGCGAGGCCGAAATTTTCCCATTCCTCGGCCTTGAACACGCAGAGCACCGCCGGCAGCGGTATCGAATTCATGTAGTCGCCGAACCGCACCGAGGTGATGCGATCGAGCGAGACTTCGACGTTGTCGGAGGTGAAGTTGCGCAACGAGGTGGTCATCAGCCGCACCAGCCGGTCGAAAACGATTTCGAGCATCGGCAGACGCTCGTAGGACACCATCGCCGAATCGATGATCGCACGAATGCCGGAATTGTCGTCGAGATTGACTTCGCCGACATTGAAGCCGAGCAGGTTGTCGATTTCTTCCTGCGACAGGACGCGCTCGCCGCCGTTCTTGCCGCCGCCGAGGTCGCGGCTGCCGTCCTCGACCATGGCGGCCCATTGCAGCGCCATCGTGCCGGAGAGTTCATTGGCCGCAGCCGCTTCCGCGGCCTGCGCCGGGTCCTCGGAATCAAGCGAGGCTTCCCACTGGGCTGCAATTGCATCCTGGTCGACTGGGTCGTTGCCCGCCATGATTTCAGATCCGTCCCGTCACTGAACGACGATTTCCTTGAACAGCACAGCGTTGACCTGGGTTGGCGAAACCGCGGCATTGACCCGCCGGGTCAGCTCTTCCTTCAGACGAAACAGGCCCGCGGAACCGTTGAGATCGCTCGGCCGCAGCTCGCGCAGATAGGTCTGAAAAATATCGGTGACGCGAGGCATGGTCGGCTTGATCGCCTCGAGCTGCTTCTCTTCCTTGACCTCGAGCACGACCTTGACCTTGAGGTACTGCACGCGCTCGCCGGGCAATCCGACCAGGTTGACCAGCAGGTCCGGCACGTCGAGGTATAAAGGCGGTTTCGCCGACGGCGCCTCCGCGTGCATCTCGTCGCCATGAGCCTTGAAGAAAACGAACCAGGTCACAGCGCCGCCGCCGCCAAGAATGATGAGAACGCCGGCTGCGGCGATGATCAGCTTGAGCTTGCCCTTGGGAGCCGGCAGGGATTCGGCTGCTTCCGCCGCGCCGTCCGCCTGTTCGTTGTCTGCCATCGCCCGCGCCCGGTCTGGAAATGAAATCGATGCCGCGAGGCGGGCTCAGGACGCGATACAAATGCCGCCGGCGCACAAATGTTCTCTTGATCCGGACGCTAAGGTAGCAATGGTTAATGGAACCTTTCGTTTGTCCTTCCACTAGGAAAAAGTTGCCGGGCAAACATGGTCAACAAGACCTTATTGCCGCCCCCGCGACGCCCCGGCGAAACAGCTAACCCCCTCCAAAATCAGCATTTTCCAAACTGGCACGGCTTTCGCTCTGTGCTTCTGCGAACCGCGGCTTGGGAGAGCCTTTCCGGTTCGGGCGATCCGCAAACGAGCCTGGGAGGGTTTCTACCGCGGATCATTGAGGGGAGAACCACCGATGGAGAATGCGCTTCTCATCGGACTTTCGCGGCAGATGGTGCTGGAACGGCAGATGGATGTCGTCGCCAACAACGTCGCGAACGTCAATACGTCAGGCTACAAGGCCGACAAGTCGCTGTTTCAGGAATACCTGAAGTCGGGCGCGCACGAGGACAACTTCGTGGGCACGGACCGGCGCGTCAGCTACGTGCTGGACAGCGGCACCTTCAAGGACCTTTCGCAGGGCCCCACCGAGCAGACCAAGAATCCGCTCGATGTCGCGATCGACGGCGGCGGCTTTCTGGTGGTGCAGACGCCGGCCGGCGAGCGCTACACCCGCGACGGCGGTCTTCAGATCAACAATCAGGGTCAGCTCGTCACCGCTGCCGGCAATCCGGTGCTCGGCAACAGCGGCCCGATCGTGTTCCAGCCGACCGATCATGACGTCTCTATCGCCGCCGACGGCAACGTCACCGTGCTCGAAGGCATCAACCGGATCGACGCGGTCCGCGGCAAGCTGCGGCTGGTCAGTTTCGCGCAGGCGCAAAGCCTGCTGAAGGAAGGCTCCAACCTTTATTCGGCCGGCACCGCCGCGGCGCAGCCCGACACCGCCTCGAAGGTGCGCCAGGGTTTCATCGAAAAGTCCAACGTCAATTCGGTCGTGGAGATGAGCCGCATGATCGAGGTGACGCGCACCTACACGCAAATCTCGAACCTGCTGCAACAGCAAAGCGATCTGCACAAATCCGCGATCGAAAAGCTCGCCGACGTTCCGGCATAAGGAAACAAACCCATGCGCGCTCTTTATACCGCGGCGACCGGAATGGCGGCACAGGAACTCAACGTTCAGGTGATCTCCAACAACATCGCCAACTTGCGCACGACAGGCTTCAAGAAGCAGCGCGCGGCGTTTCAGGACTTGATTTACGAACACGTGCGCCGGGTCGGCGCGCAGGCGTCGGACCAGGGCACCATCCTCCCCGTCGGCGTCGATATCGGCGGCGGCGTCAAGACCGTCGGCACGCCGCGGCTGATGACGCAGGGCACGCTGTCGCAGACCGGCAACGATCTCGACATCGCCATCCGCGGCGAAGGTTTCTTCAAGATCCAGATGACTGATGGCACTTTCACCTATACGCGCGACGGCACGTTTCAGATGGATGCGACAGGCCGCGTCGTCAACGCGCAGGGCAATCCGGTGCAGCCGACCATCACGATCCCCCAGAATGCCTCCGGCATCACCATCAACGCGCAGGGCCAGGTTTCGGTGACGTTGCCGGGATCGACCACGCCGACCACCGTCGGCCAGATCGGGCTGACGCGGTTCATCAACAAGGCGGGCTTGCAGCCGATCGGCGACAATTTGTTCACGGACACGCCGGCGTCGGGCGCGCCGCAGGACGGCATCGCCAACACCGACGGCTACGGCGACATGCAGCAAAGCAGTCTTGAACAGGCCAATGTCGAGGTCGTCTCCGAGATTTCCGACCTGATCGCGGCGCAGCGCGCCTACGAGATGAACGCCAAGGTGATCAGCGCCACCGACCAGATGCTGCAATCCACTACCGCGCTGTTCCGCTGAGGGGACTGATGATGACGATACGCTCGGCTCTCCTCATAACCGCCCTGCTCGCGGCCTCGACTACTGCCGTTTTCGCCCAAGGCGACGACGACATCGCCGCCCCGGTGCTGCGCGCCAATGTCACCGTCTCGGGCGACGTGGTGCGGATCGGCGACGTCATCGACAATGCCGGCACGGCTGCGCAAATCGCGATCTATCGCGCGCCCGATTTGGGCACCACAGGCTCGCTGCCGACGGCGCAGGTGGTTGCCGCGTTGCGGGCGCATCAGGTGATCGGCGTCGACACCAGGGATATCAGGCAGATCCAGGTGACGCGGCTGGCGCGCACGCTCGAGAGCAAGGACATCGAGTTGCAGGTGGCGCGCGCGCTGGAACATCGTAGTGGCCTTGGCGATGCCGCCAATCTCAGCCTGACCTTCGATCGTGACGTGCAGGATTTACGGCTGGACGCCTCCAACACCGGCGCGATGCAGGCCGCGGCAATCCGCTACGAGCCGCGCAACAACCGCTTCGATGTCACTTTCGAGATCGCCAATGACAGCGTTTCGACGCCGACGCGGCTGCGCTTCACCGGCACCGCCATCGAGACCGTCGAGGCCGCGGTGCTGGCGCGCAATGTCGAACGCAACGAGGTGCTGAAGGGCTCCGACGTGGTGGTGGAGCGGCGGCCCAAGGCGGAAGTGGGCGCCGACGTCGCCGCGCGCGATCGCGCGGTCGGGATGCAGGCGCGACGCCAGCTTCGCGCCGGCCAGGCGCTGAAGACAGCCGATCTCGCCAAGCCCGACCTGGTGCAGCGCGACCAGAATGTCACCTTGATCTATGAGGCCGCCGGTCTCTATCTCACCATCCGCGGCAAGGCGCTGGATGGCGGCACCGAAGGCGACGTCGTCAACGTCCTCAATCTGCAATCGAAGCGCACGGTGTCGGGCGTCGTGACCGGACGCGGCCAGGTCTCGATCTCGGTCGCCACGCCCCGCCTTCCCGCATCCAACGATACCACCTCGTCGATCGCGCCGGATGAAACCGCAGAACCCGTCTCCGTCGCCGCCACCAACAATTCGCAAGCAGCTCCAAAAGCCGAGTAATGTTCATGTCCAGGTCCAGTAACAGCTCCAGCCGCAATCATATCGTCCTCACCGGCGCGCTGCTTTCCATTCTCGGCGTCGCCAGCGGGTGCTCGTCGATCAACCGGCTGTCGCAGATCGGCGAACAGCCGAAACTGACGTCGATCGACAATCCGACGGCGCAGCCCGGCTACAAGCCGGTGCAGATGCCGATGCCGAAACCGGAGACGGTGTCCTACAACGCCAATTCATTGTGGCGCAACGGCTCCAGAGCGTTCTTCAAGGACCAGCGCGCCGCGCGCATCGGCGACATTCTCACCGTGACCGTCAATATCACCGACAAGGCCAACTTCGCCAACGAGACCCAGCGCAGCCGCAGCAGCAAGGAAGATTCCGGGATCACCGATTTCATCGGCAGCAAGACGCTCGGCGTGCAGGCGCAGAAGGTGCTGCCGGGCCGGCTATTGACGGCGGACTCCACCGCATCGACCGACGGCAAGGGTTCGGTCAACCGCCAGGAAGCTTTGCAGACCAACGTCGCCGCCGTGGTCACGCAACTCTTGCCGAACGGCAATCTCGTGGTCGAAGGCAAGCAGGAGATCCGCGTCAATTTCGAAATCCGCGAACTGGTGGTCGCCGGCATCGTACGGCCGGAGGATATCCAGAGCGACAACACCATCGATTCCAGCAAGATCGCGCAGGCCCGCATCGCCTATGGCGGCCGCGGCCAGATCATGGACGTGCAGCAACCGCGCTACGGTCAACAGGTGATGGACGTGCTGCTGCCGTTCTGATTTTTCGGGCATGATCCCGAAAAGTGGGAACCGGTTTTCGGAAAGAGATCATGCCCAATTAATAGAGAGCTCCCACATCTCATCGCGAACCTAGGCGCGATGCGATGTCCAACGCGGCCTCCGTCAGCTCCCCTGGCGGAGGCCGTGGTTGTTTTGAGAGAGGACGTTGCTGGAGATCTGATATTCCCTTACTTCGTCACCAGATGCTTGGTCGGCGTCACCGTGCTGGCGGGCGCCGCCTCAGAGATCGCGAACGTCAGCCAGGTGTTCCAGCCGGACGGCCGATTGGCGGCGTCGAACTCGCCATACCCTTTTAGGCCCAGAAATGCCTGGTTGCTCCCAATCGGGAAAATATATCCAATCTGCGGGCCTATGCCGAGAACGCGCGAGCGGAAGCCGCCGAGAACGGCCGGCTGACCGAAGTCGTCGGTGATCTGCTGGTAGGCGTAGCCTACGAATCCGACAAAGACTTGCTTCGACAAGAACTGCGACACGCCCCAGTCGAAGTGGAAATCGATGCCGCTTTGGTATTGAGTATCAGGGTTCTTGAAATTGTAGGTGAAGCCGCCGACGCCCGAGAATTCCGTGCCCGTCGTGGGGTTCAAATAGGTGTAACCGCCGCCGAAGTCGATGGCGCCGTGACCGATGCCGATATTGGCCAGCCTGGCCGGATTGTAGTCGCCGACGGGGACGTCGCCCGCGGCGTAAACCATGTAGTTGTGGACGCCGCTGTTCCACTTCAGCTTCAATGTTGGATAGAGATCTCCATAAGAGGTGAGCGCGTCTTCAAGGAAACCCGTGCGCGTGGTCACAATCGGCCCCACAGCCGCCGTCAATGTGCCGGCGATGCTCGCGGAGTTTCTGCCGTAGACACCGGCCAGGGTCGCCGACAACTGGCCGCCGAGCACTGGCGTTGCGAAGGTGTAGGTCGGCGCGATCAACATCAGATCGGCCTGGCCGCTCAGAGCCAGATTTAGATTGATATTGACGGTCGGGGAGAATCTTCCGACCTGAAATTCTCGCGCCGCAGCGGCTGCCCCCGACGCATTCACAGAGGTGTGGTAGTAGATTGCGGCCACCGACCAACCCGGCGTGGTGGGAGGTGCGGCGAGGCTGCCGTATAATCCCGGAAGCCAGAACGAAATACCGCTTTCGTCCGCGCGGGAGATGTCAGGTGAGAACGCCAGCGCCGCGCTCGCTGCCACGAAGCCAATCCACCGAAGTCTCGATTCATTTCGTGCCATGGCAAACCTCCGGGCGGCATTTGCGACAAGATTGATCAGCAATGCGTCCGCGAGAGAACGGCAGGTCCTCGAACTCTCACGAGCAAAACGATGCCGGGTAGTCGAGCCGCTTCAGACAGTAGGTCACATGCGGCGCATGAAAACTGTGGCGGATGGGTCACAACTGAGAAAAATGCGCCGGTACGTCGGTACTTCGCTGCCGCTAAACGCCCTGACCACGGCGAGTCCGTTCTCGCTCCAAAAGCGGACTTCAGATCATCGACGCCGCGTGTCCGTTTAGCGCCACTAGCTAACATTGCCGCTTGGTTTGAAATGAAAGAGGCCGCCAATTGAGGCGCCTATTTGGCGGTCACGAAGCTCTGCGTACTCCGGCACTTTTTGCACTCGTAAACGTGGTGGACAAAGCCAGGTTTCTCTATTTCAGTGCAAGAAAAACACATCTTCTCACCACACTTGATACAATTCGGTGCATCGTGCAGCGGCTCAGGCTTATCAGCGCCAAGTTTATCCATGCATGTGTCCGTCAGGCTTATCAATCAGGATTTCTCTGTACTAAATGCAAAGCGAACACGTTAATTCGTTTTACCTGGGCAGTGTCTAATTTGCCCATCCGGGATATCAAGGAAGTGAACGCCTAGTTGATCGCCATTGGCCCAAGCCAGCTCGCAGCGCCGGAATACCAGACCCGTGCCAGGCAAAACTAAAAAGAATTCCTTTATCTTGAGCCCTTCCAAAGGTTCGGTGACGATCAGTTTTGCACCACCTGCCGAAACATCCATCATTACACAAGCTCTGCGCCAAGCCCCATCGATGGCCACCATATGAAAGTCGACACCACGCGAAAATTCGACTCGACGATCCTTCCGTTTTTCGGGGGGTGACGACATCGCGCCCCGATAATTCTGAAAATGGCCATCCTGGCAAGTTCTGCTCTACCCATTTTGGGTAGTATTGAGCCTCCAACGCGGTATTATCGCTGCCGTAGTTCAGTTGATTTTGATCCGACGTGCAGGAAGTGTCAGGGATGGACGACGCGCAATCCTCGGATTTGATACGGACGATCTCCAGACATTCTCTCGCTTACCTCTTGTGTTCGATCAGTGAATTATTTCGTCATTACGATTTCGATCCGCTTGACCTGCTAATCATCCATGCGATTCTGAATACGAACGTGATGAATGTCATGAAGGATTCAGAACTCGATAGAAAATTCTCGAGCGTGCATGCCGTCGAGCCTGATGACATAAAACAAGGCATTTCTCGGGCAGCGCTTTCTCGATTCTTGAATTTGCCAATAGAGACGATCAGGCGCCGCGTTGATCGATTAAAGAAGCGGGCCATCTTGTCAGAAAGCAAAAGCGGACTGATCGTGACTGAACGCAACCGTTTTAAATTTGGCAATAATCATGAACTGCAAAAGACAAACGTGGTGTTAGTGCGAAAACTTCTTCGCGATCTAAGGCGAGCAGGTATTGAGGGTCCCGACGATCTGTAACAGTAGCTGGGTCGGAGTCGCTTTGCCCATAATCCACGTCGTCCCGGCCTTGAGCCGGGACGACGGGACGTCGCGTCACTGCATGCACTTGCGGACGAACTGGACCCTTTCGAGAATCCCGAGCCCTAGCGCTTCGGCCTGCTTGCGGCAGCCCCCGCGCTTATCCATGCGCAACTCGACCTTCTGAAGCAGACCGAGACCAATATCGCCCGAGATCTGCGGCGCGGCGGCCTCGGCCGAGGCCTTGCCGGCATCGGCTGACGGTCCGTCACCGGCGGCGCGTGCTGCGTCCTCAAGACGTTTGATGTCTGCGGGACTCAATTTCGGCCGGTCGATATTCAGCGTGATCTTGTTGAGCTTGCCGGTGAAGGTGAACGGCGTGCTGTAATCGTTATCGTCGACCGGCGTGCCGGTGTCCGACCCGATATCGAGGGCCTCATCCCATTGCAGGATGAAGGGAAGCGTGTGCTCCATCTTCTCGGTCGCTACCGTGTTGCCATCGACCTTCAGCGCTCCGGTGCCGCCGGCTCCGACGCCGCTGTAGTTGCCGAACACCATAGTCCCAGGCCCAAGACCGTCATATCTAAAGTCGAACTCGATCACATGCTTGCCGGGGGTCAGCTCCGGACCCTCCCAGCGCACCCGCTTGAGGTCGACCAGGTTCCAGGTGAACACCGGCTTGTTCTTCAGCACGTAGAAGCCGTAGCCGCCGAACCGCCCGCCTTGCGTGATCAGCATGCCCTCGGCGCCGCCTTGCGGAATCTCGACGTCTACCTTGAAATTGTAGGAGGTGTTGAGCAGGCTCGGCGCATCGCCATTCGGCGTGCCGGTCAGTGGCCGCGTCCAGGTAAACGAGGTGCGGCCGGCGCTGAGACTCGGCCGCGGCGTTACCATCCGCGAAACCACCGAGGAATCGAGCGGCAGCACCTGATATTTCTGCGCTTCCTTCAAGAACAGATCCTGCAGTTCCTTCAGCTTGGCAGGATTCTTGGCCGCAAGGTCCTCATACTGCGTCCAGTCGTTCTTGAGATCGTAAAGCTCCCAGGGATAATCGAACGGGTTCGGCAGCTTGGCAACCGTTACCCATGGCGGCCGCAACACCTTGGTGCTGGCGATCCAGCCGTCGTTATAGATCGCGCGATCGGCAAACATCTCGAAATACTGCGTCTTGTGCGTCGAGGGCGCGTTCGCGTTCTTCTTGTCGAAGGTGTACATCATGCTGACACCCTCGATCGGGCTTTGCTTGATGCCGTCGACGACTTTCGGCTGCTGAATATGCGCCGCTTCAAGGATGGTCGGCACGATATCGATGACATGATGGAATTGATTGCGGATCCCGCCCTTGTCCGCGATCCCCTTCGGCCACGAGATCGCCATGCCCTGACGGGTGCCGCCGAAGTGCGACACGATCTGCTTGGTCCAGGAGAACGGCGTGTCGAACGCCCAGGCCCAGCCGATCGACATGTGGTTGTAGGTGCGGTCGGTACCCCAGACGTCGTAGAAATATTTCAATTGTTCCTCGACCCCGGGGTTGGCCCCATTGAACATCGCCACTTCGTTCGGCGTGCCGTTTGGCTGGCCCTCGGCGCTGGTGCCATTGTCGCCCTCGATATAGATGATCAGCGTGTTGTCGAGCTTGCCGAGATCATCGATCGCCTGAATGACGCGGCCGATCTCGTTATCGGCGTAAGCGACGTAGGCGGCGAAGATGTCGACCTGTCGAAGGAACAGCTTCTTTTCATCGGCGTTGAGCTGGTCCCATTCCTTGATGAGGTCTTTCGGCCACGGGGTCAGCTTGGCATTTTGCGGAATCACGCCAAGCCGCTTCTGGTTTTCGAAGATCGTCTCCCGCAGCTTGTTCCAGCCCTGATCGAACAGCTTCATGTCGCCGATCTTCTTGACCCACTCCGGTGTCGGGTGATGCGGCGCATGCGTTGCGCCCGGCGCGAACTTGATCAGGAAAGGCTGCTCGGGCGACAGGGCGTTGATGCGGTTGACATAGTCGATCGCTTCATCGGCCATCGCCGTCATCAGGTTCCAGCCGGGCTTTCCGACATAGGGATAGATCGGCGTGGTGTTCTGGACGAGATTGCCCGGCTCCCACTGGTTGGTGTCGCCGCCCATGAAGCCGTAGAAATATTCAAAGCCCATGCCGGTCGGCCACTGATCGAACGGACCTGCCTGGCTCGCCTGATATTCCGGCGTGTTGTGGTTCTTGCCGAACCATGCGGTGTGGTAGCCGTTGTCCTGCAGGATGCGGCCGATGGTGGCCTTGTCCCTGGTGATGATGCTGTCGTAACCGGGATAGCCGGTGGCCTGCTCGGCAATAACGCCGTAGCCGACCGAGTGATGATTGCGGCCGGTGATCAGCGCTGCGCGGGTTGGCGAACACAAGGCCGTCGAATGGAAATTGGTGTAGCGCAGGCCGTCCCGCGCAATCCGGTCGAGCGCCGGCGTCGGAATGACACCGCCGAACGTGCTCGGCACGCCAAAGCCGGCGTCATCCGTGATGATCAAAAGCACGTTGGGCGCGCCCTTGGGCGGAACGATGCGCGCTGGCCAATAAGGTTTGGATTTCGTCGCCTCGCGTTCGATCTTGCCGCCGAATTTTTCCGGCGGCGCCGGAAGCTGCTCACCGGTAATCGTTGTGGTGGCGCTGGGCGAACCGGGAACGCCGTTGATCTGTTGAGCTCCCGCCGAAACCGAAACAAGCAACGAAACGCTGAATGCGGCGAAAACTGATGCGTGCGATTTCATGGTGAAGCGCTCCCGATACGATCGAACATTGCCTGATGGTGCGCACAACATCTGGGCATGCGGTAATTTCGCCGCGCGGCGCACATTGACGCGGAATTTAGAATCGACCGGGCACCTGCTATTGATTCATATCAAGGCGATTTGAAGAACGGCTCGGGCCACCAGCGCATGATCGGACAGCGATGCTGTCCGTCTGACGGGTCAAAAAATAACCGCACTGGTGAGCAATATTGCACAGGCAGCGATCCTGCACCCGGTCATGATGGGTCTCCAGCGCGCTGTTCGGGAGGTCGGAATGGATCATTTCGTCCACACTGCAAACATTGCGCTGTATCGAAAGCTGATCGCCGAAAGCGAGCTCGATCCGTCGCGCGACGAGAACCGGCACGCAATGCTGCTGACGCTTTTGGCTGAAGAAATAGCCAAGGATAAGAAACCACCGGACAGTCAGACGCTTGCCGAGCTGCATTCGGCGGCGCCGATGATCACTGCGTTGTCCGTTGAGGCGTGAAAGAGCAATGCGATTCACGGCGAGCAACGAAGGAAACTCTTCTAAAACGGGCACAAGTCACCTCGACCGCCTCATTAATACTACCGCCCACAATAGCGGCTTATTCTGCCGCGTTTGGGACAATCTTGATCACGTAGTCAATGAGCTCTCGCAAAG
>JBGQCE010000037.1:0-11982 GCA_041495185.1 Bradyrhizobium sp. | reverse complement strand
GTCACCGTTAAAAATCAGAACCATCCGGTCATAGGCGTCCGAATCCGCCGGCAGAGCGGCGTTGTCGATCAGGAACCTGACATTGGCCCGGTTCGGGTTACCCTCCTCCACCGCCAGCACGATCGGCTGGTCCTGCGCATCGCCAGCACGCCCCGCGTCGCCGGCGCGCCAGGTGGCGTGCGGCAAAAATGAATCGTCGCGATAGGTCCACAGATGCGCATCGAGCGCGTCCGCGCGCTCCTGCGATGTCGACTGCACGACAACCCGCCAGCCACGCTCCAGCGATTTCTCGAGCAGCGGCGGCAAGACGCTTTCGAGCGACATGTTCTGCAAATGGTAGAACAGAACTTCCGTCATCGCCTTGCTTCGTAATACTCCGCGACCAGCCGCTCCAGCAGGCGAACGCCATAGCCGGAACCCCAGCTCTGATTGATGTCGGATTTCGGCGCGCCCATCGCCGTTCCCGCGATATCGAGATGCGCCCACGGCGTGTCGTCGACGAAGCGCTGCAGGAACTGCGCGGCGGTGATCGAACCGCCGTGGCGGACGCCGGTATTCTTCATATCCGCAAACTGCGAATCGATCTGCTTGTCGTATTCGGGGCCGAGCGGCATCCGCCACACGCGTTCCCCGGTCTGAAGCCCGACCTTGGTCAGGCGTTCGGCGAGTTCGTCGTTGTTGGAGAACAAGCCCCCATATTCGGTGCCGAGCGCCACCATGATCGCGCCGGTCAGGGTTGCAAGATCGACCATGAATTTCGGCTTGAACTTCTTGGCCACATACCAGAGCACATCGGCCAGCACTAAACGGCCCTCGGCGTCGGTATTGATGATCTCGATGGTCTGGCCGGACATCGAGGTTACGATATCGCCGGGCCGTTGCGCGTTGCCGTCGGGCATGTTCTCGACAAGGCCGATGGCGCCGACCACATTGACCTTCGCCTTCCGCGCGGCCAGTACGTGCATCAGTCCGACGACGCAAGCAGCACCTCCCATGTCGCCCTTCATGTCCTCCATGCTGGCGGCGCCTTTGATCGAAATGCCGCCGGTATCGAAACAAACGCCCTTGCCGATAAAGGCAACCGGCTGATCGCCGCGCTTGCCGCCGTTCCAGCGCATGATCACGGTGCGGCCGGGGCGCGTCGAACCCTGGGCGACGCCGAGCAGCGCGCCCATTCCAAGTTTGGTCATGGCCTTGACGTCGAGAACCTCGACGTCGACGCCGAGCTTGCGCAGCTGGCCGGCGCGGTGCGCAAATTCCACGGGGTAGAGCACATTGGGCGGCTCATTGACGAGGTCGCGGGCGGTGATGACGCCGTCGACAATGTGCGCGTGAGGGGCGAACGCCTTTCGCGCAGCCGCCACATCGCCGACGGCAAGCGAAACCTCGGCACGCAATGGGGCATCCTCGCCGTCCTTCTTCTTGGTCTTGTAGCGGTCGAATCTATAGGCGCGCAGCCGCACGCCGGCTGCGACCTCCGCCGCCTGATCAGGCTTCATCGCCCCGTCAGGCAGCTCCGCGATGATCGTCACGGCATCTTTGCCGGCGCGCAGCTTGCCGGCCGCGGCGCCGCCGAGCTTGTGAAAATCATTGTCCTTGAGCCCTGAGAGCTTGCCCGCGCCGACCACGATCAGGCGGGAGGATTTGAGACGCTCGGGCTCCAGAATATCGAGCGTGGACCCGCTCTTTCCCTTGAATCCGCTCGTTTCAGCGGCGCGCTTGACCAAATTGGCCGCCGCGCCCAGCGCCTTGCGGGTCGCCGCGCCGAACTTCAACGAATCGTCGCAAAAGACTACCAGGATGCCGCGCGGGGCGGTGGAAAACGGAACGAAGCCGACCTTGACGGCGTCGGACATAGGCAAATCCTCCAAAAAGTAAGGGTTGTCGCTGGCCGGGAACCCGCCGGGCGGTACTCGAAATGTTCTCTTCGGCTGCGATTTACGTCCGTCAAGAGCATGGTCGGGGCACTATGGCCTGTCAGCGGCTGCGCTGCCAAGCGCAGGCAGTGGCTGCAAGGCCACATAGCATGAATTATTAACCATATCCCGAGGGTGCCATGGCGCAGCCATTTTGTTGACGGATCAAAGGGATGGTAGTGAGAAAGTGAGCCGGCTGGAGGAATAGCGGCGCGACCAAAGGGGATCCCGATTTCGGGATTGGTCGCAAGCCGCGGGTCCAGGTCGCGAGGTGGGGATCGTGCGGTAACGATGGGGTCGATCGACAGGTATATTTTCCGAACGACGCTGGCGTCGTTTGCGCTTGTTCTGGTCAGCCTGACAGGGGTGATCTGGATTACGCAGGCGTTGCGCGGCATCGACCTGATGACCAGCCAGGGTCAGACCATCATCACCTTTCTCGGCGTCACCAGCCTCGTGATTCCGGCGCTGGTGCTGATCATCTCGCCGATCGCGCTGATGATCGCGATCTCGCACACCCTCAACAAGCTCGCCACCGATTCCGAGATCATCGTGATGAATGCGGCCGGCTTCTCCCCGTTCCGCCTGTTCCGTCCGTTTTTCTATGCCACCGTCGTGGTGGCGGTCATGGTTGCTTTTATCGCCGCCTATCTCGCCCCCGACGGCATGCGCCGCCTGAAGAACTGGGACGCCGAAATCACTGCCGATGTGCTGACCAACATCCTCCAGCCCGGACGCTTCGCCCAGCTCGATCAGAACCTGACCATCCGTATCCGGGAACGCCAACCGGGCGGCGTGCTCGCCGGCATCTTTGTCGATGACCGCCGCGACCCAAAGGAGCGTGTCAGCATCATCGCCGACCACGGAACGGTGCTGAAGAACGACAGCGGATCGTTCCTGATTCTCGAGGACGGAAATCTCGAACGCTTCGAAACCGGCAAGCGCGATCCCGCGCTGGTGGCGTTCGGCCGTTATGCCTTCGACATGTCAAAATTCTCGAATCAGGGCCACGACGTCACATTGGGGATTCGCGAGCGCTACCTCTGGGAGTTGCTGTCGCCGGCCGCCGACGACCCGGTCTACATGCAGTTGCCCGGACAGTTCCGCGCCGAACTGCATGACCGTTTCATAGCGCCGATCTATCCCTTTGCGTTTGCAGCCCTCACCTTTGCGTTCCTCGGCGCGCCGCGCACCACGCGCCAGAGCCGTAACTTTTCGATCGGCGGCTCCATCCTCGCCGTGTTCGGGCTGCGGATGGCGGGATTCGCCTGCTCCGTCATGGCGGTGAAATCGCCGCTCGCTCCGGTCATTCAATATCTGATGCTGGCGATAGCCGTCGGCGCAAGCCTCTGGATCATCGTCGGCGGCGTCGTGATCGAACCGCCGGCGGCGCTGATCGAAGCGATCAACAAATCCAACGCGCGTCTTTTGCGGCTATTCGGGCGGCCCGCCACAGCATGAGCATGATGACCAACACGCTCGGGCGATATTTTGCCGGCCGCTTTGTGGTCTCGGCGCTGGGCGTGTTCGCCAGCATTTTCGTACTGCTCGTGCTGGTCGATTACATCGAGATGGTCAGGAAGACGTCGGGGCTGGCTTCGGCGTCCGCCATCACGGTCGCGGAGACGTCGTTGTTCCGCGTGCCGCAACTGCTCGAAAAGATGATGCCGTTTTGCATCCTGATCGGGGCGATGACCTGCTATCTGGCGCTTTCGCGGCGACTGGAGCTCGTGGTCGCACGCGCCGCCGGCGTTTCCGCGTGGCAATTCATCGCGCCGGCGCTGGCAAGCGCGGTCGCGCTCGGAATTCTGGCGACGGCTGCTTACAACCCGATGTCCGCCAATTTGCGCGAACTCTCCAAACGGATGGAAGCGGAGCTGTTCGGCTCGGCGCCCGGCGGCGGCATTCAGGACGCATCCGGCTTCTGGATCAATCAGGCTACAAGCGATGGCCAGGTCATCATCAACGCGGCCCGCAGCGAACAGCAGGGCGTGCGGCTTACCGGGCTGACGTTGTTCCGGTTCGACGCCGACAATCAGTTCAAGGAGCGGATCGAAGCGCGCGAGGCGACGCTTGAGGAGGGACGCTGGCTGTTCAAATCCGCCCGCCGCTACTCCCTCGACGGACCTCCCGTCGACCAGGACAGCTTGACCTTGGCGACCAGCCTGACGCCCGCCCAGGTGCGCAACAGTTTCTCCACGCCGGAGACTGTGTCTTTTTGGCAACTTCCGGGCTATATCCGGTCGTCGGAAACCTCCGGATTTGCGACCGCAGGCTACCGGCTGCAGTACCACAAGCTTCTCGCACAGCCATTTTTGCTGGCCGCAATGGTCATGCTTGCAGCGGCCGTCAGCCTTCGGTTCTTCCGCTTCGGCGGCGTGCAAAAGATGGTTTTAAGTGGCGTGGGAGCAGGCTTTCTGCTCTACGTTTTGTCCAAAGTAACTGAGGATTTGAGCAAGGCTGAGTTGATGCATCCGATCGCTTCGGCGTGGCTGCCCGTGTTCGTGGGCGGCCTCACCGGCTTTTTGGCCTTGCTGTACCAGGAGGACGGGTAGTGGCTGTTGTCGCCGCCCGCCAGAGAAGGTCGCCTGCGCTCAGGCGGCGCACCTCCGTGTGCCGTCATGGTGTTCTTTTGACCGCCGCGATCGGACCCGTTCTTGCCCTGGTTTTCGGGTTCGTGCTTGCCAGCGCACTCGGTATTGCCGCGACAACCCCCGCCTCGGCGCAGGGCTTTACCTACAATCCGAGACCCCCTCGGCCGGTAACGCCCCGTCCCGCCAATGACGGACAGATGCTCGTCCAGGCGGTCGAGGTGGACTACGACTATAATAACTCGCGCGTGTCGGCGGTCGGCAATGTGCAGATGTTCTACAATGGAACAAGCGTCGAGGCCGACAAGGTCATCTACGATCAAAAGACCAAGCGGCTTCATGCCGAAGGCAACATCCGCATGACCGATGCGGACGGCAAGATCACCTACGCCAACATCATGGATCTGAGCGACGACTACCGCGACGGGTTCGTCGATTCGCTGCGCGTCGACACCGCGGACGCGACCCGAATGGCGGCGACGCGCGCGGACCGCTCAAGCGGCAACTACACGGTCTTCGAAAACGGTGTCTACACCGCCTGCGCGCCCTGTAAGGACGATCCGAAGAAGCCGCCATTGTGGCAGGTCAAGGGCGCGCGCATCATTCACGACCAGACCGACAAGATGCTGTACTTCGAGAACGCGCAGCTCGAGTTCTTCGGCGTTCCGATGGCGTATCTGCCGTATTTCTCGACACCCGATCCGACCGTGAAGCGCAAGACGGGATTCTTGATGCCGAGCCTCACCTCGGTTTCGACCTACGGGTTCGGCATTGAAACCCCGTTTTACTGGGCGATCGCACCCGACTACGATGCGACCTTCAACCCGCGCTTCACGACCAGACAAGGCGTGCTGTTCCAGGGCGAATTCCGTCAGCGCCTGATGAACGGATCGTATCAAATCCGCGCCTATGGCATCGACCAGCTCGATCCGGGAGCCTTCGCCGGTCAGCCCGGAGACCGTCAGTTCCGCGGCGGCATCGATACAAAAGGCCAATTCGCGCTGAACGATAAATGGGTGTGGGGCTGGGACGGCGTTCTGCTCTCGGACTATTACTTCTTCTCGGATTACCGGCTGTCCCAATACAAGGACCCGCTGAACTCATTTTTGAGCCTGCCGACCGAAGCCATTTCCCAGCTTTATCTGACCGGCGTCGGCAATCGCAGCTACTTCGACGCGCGCACGATCTACTATCTCAGCTTCTCGGGTTTCCAGGAAAAGGTTCCCGTCATTCACCCGGTCGTCGATTATTCGAACGTTCTTAACTACCCGATCTTTGGCGGAGAATTCAGCTACAAGACGAACTTCACCAGCCTGACGCGGCAAACCGCCGCCTTCGACCCGATCACGACATTGGCAAACACCAACAGCCTGTGTACGACGGCGTCCGCCGATCCGCTGGCGCGGATGCCGTCGCAATGCCTGCTGCGCGGCATGCCGGGCACTTACACGCGGCTGACGGCTGAGGCGCAGTGGCGGCGATCGTTCACCGATTCCGCGGGCCAGATCTGGACGCCATTTGCGAGCGTCCGCGCGGATGCGATCGATGCCTCGATCTCGAACCAGCCGGGCGTTTCGAACTTCCTCCCCGTCGGCGACACGCAGGCGCTGCGTGTGATGCCCACGGTCGGCCTCGAATATCGCTATCCCTTCATCAACGTTCAGCCCTGGGGCACCACGACGATCGAGCCGATCGCACAGGTCATTATTCGTCCCAATGAAACCTATGCGGGCAGGCTTCCCAACGAAGACGCGCAGAGCATGGTGTTCGATGCCAGCAACCTGTTCAGCGTCGACAAATTCTCGGGCTACGATCGCGTCGAAGGCGGCGGCCGCGCCAATGTCGGCGTGCAGGCGACCACGCAATTCGACCGCGGCGGCTCCGTCAATGTACTGTTCGGGCAATCCTATCAGCTGTTCGGCATGAATTCATTCGCGGTCGCGGACGTAACCAATACCGGTGTCGATTCCGGCCTTCAGGATACCAGGTCCGATTATGTCGCCCGCGTCAATTATTCGCCGAACCGAACCTATACCTTCAGCGTGCGCACGCGTCTGGACGAAGCAACGCTGGATGTTAATCGTTTCGAGGCTGAAGGCCGTGCCAGCTTCGACCGCTGGTCGGTCAGCATGATGTACGGCAATTATGCCCAGCAACCGCAGCTGGGATACCTGACCCGCCGCGAAGGACTTCTGGGCAGCGCGTCGGTCAAGGTGGCGGCGAACTGGGTGGTATCGGGAGCTGCCCGATGGGATCTCGAAGCGAACAAGGTCAATCAGTACATCGTCGGCGCCGGCTATGTGGACGACTGCTTCGTGCTGGCGGCCAATTATGTCACCTCCTATAGCTACGCCGCCGGCACTACGCCACCCGTGCTCAGTCACGCCTTTATGCTGCAGATCGGCCTGCGGACCCTTGCCAATACGGCCGCGTCAGGCAGCGGAGCTGGTATCCAGTAGAACCGGCATCGGCGCGCTGCCGGAGGACGGTTTCCCGGCACGGTTCCAATTCTAATCGGTTGATATGGCGAATATGATCATGACGACCACATCCTCTCACCGCCTCTCGCCCCTCGTCCTGGCCTGTGCCGCGGGACTGGCCTTGATGGGCTGGGCTTCGCCGCTGCAAGCGCAAACCGTCGCCGTCATGGTCAACGGCGAACCCATCACCAATTACGACATCGAACAGCGCAGCAAGCTGACCTTCCTGACGACTCACAAGCAGCCCGACCGGCAGCAGGTGATCGACGAACTGATCGATGAAAAGGTGAAAATCAAGGAAGCCAAGAAATATGGTGTCGACCCTACCGCTACCGATATCGATCAGTCCTACGCGGCAATGAGTTCGCGGATGCGAATTAGCCCGGATCAGCTGACGAAAACTTTGGAAAATCAGGGCATCCGGGCGGACACATTGAAAGCCCGCTTAAAGGCCGAGATGGTTTGGACCAGCCTGGTCCGCGGACGCTACAAGGAGAGCCTGCAGGTCGGCGAGAAGGACGTAGCCGCCGCCGTCCAGGTCAGCGGCGGCGACGAGAAGCAGGAGGCCGAGGCCTTTGAATACAAGATGCAGCCGATCGTCCTGATCGTCCCGCGCGGATCCGCACCCGCCGCGATCGAGGCAAGGCACAAGGAGGCCGAAGCCCTGCGCAACCGCGTGCAGACTTGCGATGAAGCCAACGCTTTCTTCAAGTCCATGCAAAATGCCGCGATACGCGAGGCCATCGTCAAGACCTCGGCCGACATTCCCGCGGTTCTTCGCGAAGTGCTCGACAAGACTCCGATCGGCCATTTAACCCCGCCCGAGGTGACAAAGCAGGGCGTGGAGATGGTTGCGCTGTGCGGACGGAAGCCGACCACCGTCGACACGCCGAAAAAGAAGGAAATCCGGGACAAGATGTATGTCCAGAAATACGAGGCGAAGTCGAAATCCTACCTGCAGGAAGTCCGCAAAGCCGCGATGATCGAATATCGTTGACGCATGGCCAAGCCCCTCGCGCTGACTTCAGGTGAGCCCGCAGGTATCGGGCCCGATATCACCATCAAGGCGTGGCTGCGCCGCAATGAGCTGAAGCTCCCGGCATTCTACCTGCTCGGCGATCGCGACTTCCTAAGTCACCGGGCAAAGGCTCTCGGGCTCGACGTCAGGCTTGCGGACGTTCGCGCCGAGGATGCGCTCGACAGATTCGCCGATGCATTGCCTGTCGTGGCCACCGGCCACCCGGCGTCTGCGCAGCCGGGCCGCCCGGACCACACCAGTGCAGACGCAGCCTTAGCCTCCATTCGTCAGGCGGTCCATGACGTCGTTACTGGGCGGGCCAGCGCCGTCGTCACCAATCCGATCGCCAAGAGCGTTCTCTACCGCGCCGGTTTCCGGCATCCCGGTCACACCGAGTTTCTCGCCGAGCTCGCATCGACCGGGGGCCATACGCCGCAACCGGTCATGATGCTGTGGTCCCCTGCCCTCGTCGTCGTGCCCGTGACCATCCATCTTTCGCTGCGTGACGCGATCGCGCAGCTGTCGAGCGAGTTGATCGTCACGACGGCCCGCATCGTGGTCGCCGATCTGAAAACCCGCTTCGGTCTCGCCAGCCCGCGGCTTGCGGTATCCGGCCTCAATCCCCACGCCGGCGAGGAAGGCTCGCTCGGCACGGAGGACCAGGCCATCGTGGCGCCTGCCATCGAAATCCTGCGCCGCGACGGCATCGAAATCAGGGGACCGCTGCCGGCCGACACCATGTTCCACGACGCTGCACGAAAAACCTATGACTGCGCGATCTGCATGTATCACGATCAGGCGCTGATACCGGTGAAGACGCTGGCTTTCGACGACGCCGTCAACGTCACGCTGGGATTGCCGTTCATTCGCACGTCGCCGGATCATGGCACGGCCTTTGACATTGCCGGCACCGGCAAGGCCAATCCGTCCAGCCTGATCGCGGCGTTGCGGCTGGCCGCCCGCATGGCGGCGACGCAGCCGGCATGAGCGCGATCGACGACCTGCCGCCGCTTCGCGAGGTCATTCGCCGGCATGCTCTGTCGGCCCGCAAATCGCTGGGCCAGAACTTCCTGCTCGACCTCAACCTCACCGCGCGGATCGCGCGCGCCGCGGGCCCTCTCGAGGAGGCTACCGTCATCGAGATCGGCCCCGGTCCCGGCGGGCTGACGCGCGCATTGCTGGCGCTCGGCGCGCGGCGCGTCATCGCCGTGGAGCGCGACGAGCGCGCACTGCCGGCGCTGGAAGAGATTTCAAGGCGATATCCGGGGCGGCTGGAAATCGTCTGCGCCGACGCACAGCATTTCGATCCGCGGCCGCTGCTCGGCGGCAAGCTTGCGAAAATCGTCGCCAACCTGCCCTACAACATCGCGACCGCGCTTCTGATCGACTGGCTGTCGATCGAGCCGTGGCCGCCCTGGTACGACATGATGGTGCTGATGTTTCAGCGCGAAGTGGCCGAGCGCATCATAGCGCGCGAAAATGACGAGGCCTATGGACGGCTCGCCGTGCTCGCCAACTGGCGAACCGAGACAAAAATCCTGTTCGACATTTCTCCGGCCGCCTTCGTGCCGCAGCCCCAGGTTACTTCGTCTGTGGTGCGCCTGGTGCCCCGCAGCACGCCGGAAGCGTGCGACCGCAGGACGCTGGAACAGGTCGCGGCGGCGGCGTTCGGCCAGCGGCGGAAAATGCTGCGGCAAAGCCTCAAATCGCTGGCGGTCGATCCGGCGCGGCTGGCTACCGCCGCGCATGTCGACTTGACGCGGCGCGCCGAAACCGTTCCGGTCAGCGGCTTTGTTGCCATGGCCCGCGAATTGACCGATATACGAAACACAAAATTGAACGTTCCTTGAGGAGAAAACACCATGGCGCTGATGCGACGCCAGTCACTGGTCAAATTCGATGCGCCACTGTGTGAAACCATCGTCGAGACGCCGAAACCGCAGGCTAAGGAAGTCCTGGTCCGTATCGAGCGTTGCGGGCTGTGCCATTCCGACCTGCATATCCAGGACGGTTACGCCGACCTCGGCGGCGGCAAGAAACTCGATACCACGCGCGGCATGACGCTGCCGTTCACGCTGGGACACGAGATCGCCGGCATCGTCGAGGAAGTCGGCCCCGATGTTTCGAAGGGCCTGATCGGAACAAAGAAAGCGGTATTCCCGTGGATCGGCTGCGGCCAATGCCGCGACTGTCTCAATGGCGATGAGAATCTGTGCCTCAAGCAGCGTTTTCTCGGCGTTTCCATCGACGGCGGTTTTGCCAGCCATGTGCTGGTGCCCGACGCAAAATATCTGCTGGATTACGATCCGCTGCCGGTCAATCAGGCCGCCACCTTGATGTGCTCCGGGGTGACCGCCTACGGCGCGCTGAAGCGCCTGGTCGACCGGCCGCGGCAGCGCAATCTCCTGCTGATCGGACTTGGCGGCGTCGGCATGATGGGCCTCGCCTTCGCGCACGCCATGTTCAAGCAAAAGATCTCGGTTGCGGATTTAAGCCCGGCTGCGCGCGAGGCGGCGCTGAAGAACGGCGCCAATGTCGCCTACGACCCGTCCGAGCCCGACGTGGTCAAACGCATCATCAAGGAGACCGAGGGCGGGTTCGACGCGATCGTCGACTTTGCCGGCAACGAGAAATCCATGGGCTTTGCGGTCTCTGCGGTCGCGCGCGGCGGAAAAATCGTGGTCTCCGGATTAATGGGCGGCAATTTCAGCCTGCCGATGGTACAGTGGATCTACAAACGCATGACGATCGAGGGCTTCATGGTCGGAACGCTGGCCGAGGGCCATGAGCTGATGGCGCTCGCGCGCGCGGGCAGGATCAAGCCGACGCCCATGAAAGAAGAGCCGATGGGCGACGTCCAGAAATGGATCGAGGAGTTGCGGGCCGGAAAGGTCGTTGGGCGTATCGTGCTGAAGAACTGAGGCAGAGCATCTTATAAGCCTCGCCAAAAGAGGCAGAGTGCCATGTAGCCTCGCTTAAACAGGGAGGAATCTGATGGTTTGGAGGAATCGTGCGACTCTTGCCGCCGTGGCGGCGGTTACGTTGACGCTGGCCGCGGCGCCGGCTTCGGCGCAGAAGCAATACAGTCCCGGCGCCAGCGACACCGAAATCAAGATCGGGACCACGACGCCCTATAGCGGCCCGGCATCGGCCTATTCGGCGGGCGCGGTCTCCGCCACCGCCTATTTCACGATGATCAACGAACAGGGCGGCGTGAACGGCCGCAAGATCAACTTCATCAGTCTGGACGACGCCTACAGCCCGCCCAAGACAGTGGAGCAGATCAGACGCCTGATCGAAAGCGAAGAGGTGCTGTTTCTCGTCAACCCCGTGGGCACCGCCCCCAATATGTCGGTGGTCAAATACATCAATCAGCAAAAGGTGCCGCATCTTTTCGTCGGCTCGGGCGCGACGGTTTTCAATGACCCCGAGCATTATCCGTGGACGATGAGCTGGACGCCGCATTACGCGTCGGAGGGCGAAATCTACGCCAAATACATACTTTCGGAAAAACCCAACGCGAAGATCGGGATTCTGTCGCAGAACGACGACCTTGGCCGCGACTATCTCATGGGTTTCAAGCGGGGGCTCGGCGACAAGGCGTCAACGATGATCGTGTCATCGCAGACCTACAACACCACCGACCCGACCGTCGATTCCCAGGTGGTTTCGCTGAAGGCCGCCGGCGCGGACGTATTTTTCATCGTCACGATCCCCAAATTCTCCGCGCAAGCCATTCGCAAGGCCTATGATATCGACTGGCACCCGCAGGAATTCGTGGTCAGCATCGGTTCGTCGATTGCCGGCGCGATCAAGCCGGCCGGATTTGAAGCGGCAAAGGGCATCATCTCGGCGGCCTATCAGAAGGATCCGGCCGATCCGCAGTGGCGCGACGATCCGCAGATGCAGGCCTGGAACGTGTGGATGGACAAGTACAACCCGCGCATCAGCAAGAGCGACTACTACGCGCCGTATGG
>JBGQCE010000036.1:0-12088 GCA_041495185.1 Bradyrhizobium sp. | reverse complement strand
GGCGACACCGCCGGCGGCCCGATGGCGCGCGTGATCAGGAACACCTCTCAATTGTCGCCCGAGGATCGCGCTGCAATCGCCGAATATCTCAAGTCGCTGCCGCCGGTGGACGGGCCGCCTCGGCCAAAGCAGGCGACCAAGCACGACCACAAATCCTGATTTGGGTGCCGCCGTTGAATGAAACACGTGAAGCTTGAGTAGGCAGCCATGGTTAAGGGCAAACACGATGGGGGCGGAGTGCAATGAGAACCAATGAGGAAGTCGTGCGAGACTTCGTTGCAGCGTGGTCGCGTCTGGACGTCGACGGGATCGTGGCATTCTTCACGTCCGACGGTACGTATCACAACATGATGAGCAAGCCGGTTAGCGGTCACGACAACCTGCGTAATTTTATCGCCGGATTTATCAAGGATTGGACGCAGACGACGTGGGACGTCCTGAACATCGTGTCTCAGGGCGACATCGTTATGGCCGAGCGTCTCGACAGAACTCGCCTCGGCGACAAAAGTGTCGATCTGCCCTGCTGCGGCGTTTTCGAATTGACGGATGGCAAGATCAGGATCTGGCGCGACTACTTTGATCTGGCAACCTACGTACGCGCAATCGCCGCAACGAAATAACGCCGCGCATATAGCCTTCTGGCGCCACCCTCATGGTCAAGCGCTGTCCCGACGCCCTAGCCGGTGCCAAAGGCCTTGAAGGTGATGATGGTGTGGGTGTCCTGGATACCGGGAATGACCTGCACCTTCTCGTTGATGAAATGGCCGATGTCGGTGTCATTGTCGACGTAGAATTTTACCAGGAGGTCGTAATCGCCCGCGGTGGAGTAGATCTCCGAGGCGATCTCGGCCTCGGCGAGCGCGTTGGCGACGGCGTAGGACTGGCCGAGCTTGCATTTGAACTGCACGAAAAAGGGAACCATCGCTGTCGTCTCCGGAAGGCGTCGCGTTGTACCTAATATAGCGTTTTCAAGCGAAGTGGATACCGGTTCGCGTGAAGAAAACGCGTCAATCCAGCAGAGCAAAAAACCGGGCGCTGTGGCAAGCGAACTTGCTGCCATCAGCTGGTCGCGCTAGGACAAAACATGATCCTGATCGGATGGCTGAAATTCCTGCGAGCCGAGCAATGACGATGCCCATCGCACTCACCATCGCCGGCTCGGATTCGTCGGGCGGCGCCGGCATCCAGGCCGACCTGAAGACGTTTGCCGCGCTCGGCGTCTACGGCGCGTCCGTGATCACGGCCCTGACCGCGCAGAACACAAATGGCGTCAGCGGTATTCATCTCGTGCCCGCCGATTTCGTGACCGCGCAAATGGATGCGGTTTTCAGCGATCTCGACGTGAAAGCCGTCAAGATCGGGATGGTGGCGCAGCTTGCGACCATCGATGCCATCGCCGCAGCGCTCAAGCGATGGTCGCCAAAGCATATCGTGCTCGATCCCGTGATGGTCGCGACCTCAGGAGATCGGCTGCTTGCGGCTGACGCCGTTGAAGCGCTGCGGACCAGGCTCATTCCGCGTGCCTCGCTCATTACGCCAAACCTGCCCGAGGCCGCCGCGTTGCTCGGCGAGCCGGTCGCCGAGAGCGGGGCCGCGATCGAGCGCCAGGGCAAGCGCTTGTTGGCGATGGGATGTCCTGCGGTGCTGATCAAGGGCGGGCACGGGCAGGGGGCCGAGAGCACGGATTATCTCGTCAGTGGCAGCGGCGTCATCGCACTGGCCGCGCCGCGCATTGCGACCAAAAATACCCATGGCACCGGATGCTCATTGTCATCTGCCATCGCAGCCGGCCTCGCCAAGGGCGAGGACATGGAAACCGCGGTTCGCAACGCCAAGCTTTGGGTCAGCGCAGCGATCGCGGCGGCCGATCGCCTCGGCGTCGGCCATGGCCATGGGCCTATTCATCATTTTCACGAATTTGCGTCACGTCGTCCCGGCGAGCGCCGGGACCCATAACCACCGGCGGCACTAATCATAGCGAGACGTCCCAACACCGCTCTCTAATCGCAACGGCACGGCGTGGGTCCCCGCGTTCGCGGGGACGACTCGTGGAGCGGACTGTCGCCTGGTTGTCGTACGGCGTTGCTATTTGCCATTCAGCAAAGGCAGGCGGTTGATTCGCGCCCGCCCGCATGCTGGTGACGCATGAAAAGCCTGGATCTCGACCGAAGCACCGTTGAAACCGCGTATGCGCGGTGGGCGCCGATCTATGATCGTGTGCGGGTCCGTGATGGTGAGGGGCCGCCATGCGGTACCATCGGCGGTGTGAATCGTCATCACGCTGTCACGGGATTCTGTTAGCCGCTCGCGCATGGGAAGTTACGCTATGAGTGAAGAGTGTCCGGAACGGCGCTTTCGCACTTTGTTTATCTCCGACGTCCACCTCGGAGCCCGCGGCTCGCAAGCCGAACGATTGCTGGATTTTCTCCGCAGCCATGACGCCGATACCATCTATCTCGTCGGCGATATCGTCGATGGCTGGGCACTGCAGTCCAACTGGTACTGGCCGCAATCGCACAATGATTTCGTGCAGAAAATGCTGCGTAAGGCGCGCAAGGGCGCCAAAATCATCTACGTGCCGGGCAATCACGACGAGTTCCTGAGGAACTATTACGGCACGCATTTCGGCGGCATCGACGTCGTGGAAAATACCGTTCATGTCGGCGTCGACGGGCGACGCTATCTCGTGATTCACGGCGACATCTTCGACCTCGTGGTGCAGAACGCGCGCTGGCTCGCGCATCTCGGCGACAAGGCCTACGATTTCGCGATCCGGATGAATCGCCTCGTCAATATGTTCCGGCGCTGGTTCGGCGTGCCCTATTGGTCGTTGTCGCAATGGGCGAAGCTGAAGGTGAAGAACGCCGTGAATTACATCGGCGCCTTCGAACAGACGCTCGCAGCCGAAGCGCGGCGTCACGGCGCCGATGGCGTGGTCTGCGGCCACATCCATTACGCCACCATTCGCGACGAGCATGGCATCAGCTATATGAACTGCGGCGACTGGGTGGAGAGCTGCACCGCGCTTGCTGAACACGAGGACGGCCGGTTTGAAATCATCACCTGGACTGATCCGCTACGCCACGCTGCCCCTGTTGTTTCCGTCGCGGCGCGTGCCGCCTGATGCGCATTCTGGTCGCGACCGATGCGTGGCATCCTCAGGTTAACGGGGTGGTGCGCACGCTGACCATGATGGCAGAAGCGGCAAAGACGTTTGGCGCCGATGTCAGTTTTCTCAACCCGCAGTCGTTCCGAACCTTCGCGATGCCGAGCTACCGGGATCTGCGTGTGGCTTTGCCCTATCCGGCGAAAATAGCCCGCCTGATCGCTGACGCCCGGCCAGACAGCATTCACATCGCAACCGAGGGGCCGATCGGACTCCTGGTGCGGCGTTATTGCCGCAAACAGGGATTGCCATTCACCACAAGCTTTCACACCCGCTTTCCCGAATACATCTCCGCGCGCCTGCCGATCCCTGAATCGTGGATCTGGGCGGCGCTGCGCTGGTTCCACGGGTCCAGCAAGGCGGTGATGGCGGCGACGCCGGCGCTGGCGAGCGAATTGCGCATGCGTGGCTTTCGCAACGTGGTGTTGTGGCCGCGCGGCGTTGACGCAAGGCATTTTCATCCGCGCGCGGTGGACCTTGGCCTGCCGCGCCCGGTGTTCCTGTGCGTCGGTCGCGTTGCGGTCGAAAAAAATCTCGAAGCGTTTCTCGATCTCGATTTGCCTGGCACCAAGGTGATTGTTGGCGACGGACCGGCGCTGATAGCGCTGGCCCGGAAATATCCGCAAGCCGTGTTTCTCGGGGCGCGGCAGGGCGAAGAATTGGCGGAGGCCTATGCGGCCGCCGACGTCTTCGTGTTTCCGAGCATAACCGACACCTTTGGCCTGGTTCTCCTGGAAGCTCTCGCAAGCGGCCTGCCGGTGGCCGCTTTTCCCGTATCTGGTCCCCGCGACGTGATAGGTAGCGCGCCGGTTGGCGCGTTGAACGACGATTTGCGGATAGCGTGCTTGTCTGCGCTGCACATTTCCCCGCAAGCCTGCCTCGCGTTTGCCGCTGAGCATACCTGGGAAGCGTCGACCTGCGCCTTCGTCGAAAGCATCACGGACGTCCGCAACGCCTATCCGGACAGCGATGCGGTGCAATTCGCCGCCGAACGTCCGCGTTTCGTCGTCTGATCTGACTTCAAGCGGTCTTGCCCGCCCGTCGGGGTACGCGATACAAGTCGCGGATGATGAACCCATCCCCAGCGCTACCTGTCACTCCAGCGGATATCGATTCGGCGGCCCGCGTACTCGCAGCGTTCGCGGTGCGAACGCCGTTGTTGTCCTCGCCGGTTCTCAACGAGCGTGTCGGGACCAAGGTTTTCCTGAAACCGGAAATGCTGCAGCGGACCGGGTCGTTCAAGTTCCGCGGCGCCTTCAACAAGCTGTCGTCGATCCCGTTGAGCTCACGCGGTGGCGGCGTGGTTGCGTTTTCGTCCGGCAACCACGCTCAGGGCGTGGCGCATGCCGCGCAAATCCTGAACATGCAGGCGACCATCGTGATGCCCGCCGACGCACCGCTCTCCAAGCGCGAACGTACCAAGGCCTATGGCGCGGAAGTCGTGCTGTACGATCGCGACCGCGAGGATCGTGAAGCCATCGCGCGAGATATCGCCGGCAAGCGCGGCGCGACGTTGGTGCGGCCTTATGACGACCCTATGGTGATCGCCGGCCAGGGCACGGTGGGGCGGGAAATCGCCGAGGATCTGGCAGCGCTTGGCGTCGCACCTGACATCGTGGTGGCGCCGGCGTCCGGCGGCGGCCTGGTCGCGGGGGTCGCGACCGCGATCAAGGCGCGCTATCCGCAGGCCGATGTGATGTCCGCCGAGCCGGAGGCCTTCGACGATCATGCCCGCTCGCTGCGATCGGGGAAACGCGAACCGCACAGCTCCAAAGGCCGCACCATCTGCGATGCGCTGATGGCCTCGATCCCCGGCGAAATCACGTTTGCCATCAACAGCCGGCTGCTCACAAAGGGCGTCACCGCGTCCGACGCGGAAGTAGGCTCCGCGGTCGGATTTGCGTTTCGGGAATTGAAACTCGTGGTCGAGCCGGGCGGTGCGGTGGGTCTCGCGGCACTGCTGGCCGGTCACATCGATACGCGCGGCAAGAACGTCGTCATCGTTTTGTCCGGCGGCAATGTGGATGCGGATCTGTACGCGCGATTGATCAACTGAAGAACGCGATCTTCTCGGCCTGGCTCATACGCCGGATCGGCGCCATCGGATCGGCCCCCGATATAGGGGGCCTCCGCACGATCCCGTTGGCGATAAGGGTCGAGCCAAGCGAGCGTTCAAGCGAAGGTTGATGCGACGGTTGAATCGCTGCTGGCTGCGGCGGCGGCGCCATCGGCTCTGGCTTCCCGGCGACGACAATAGGATCGGCGGGCGGCGCCTCCGCGACAAGAATTTCATCGGCCTCGGTATAGGCGTCATCGGCTTCGGTGGGATCGGGCGCGGCCATTTCGAGCGCGATCAAATCCAGCACCGCATCGTCATAGGCTTCGGCCGCCTCCGCCGTCGCATCCGTGGCCTCAGGCGCCGCACCCGCCATTTCGGGCAGCGAAGCCTGCGCGCTCATCGCGGTTTCGGAATTGCCTGTCGCGGACATCTCCCGCGCCGTCTCCACGGCGGCAACGGGCATTTCATCTGATGCGGCCGGGGAGGGTGAGCGAACAGCTTGCTCGGGGGCCTGCGGGGGCACTGGATCGCCTTCGCCAACCTCCGCGATCCGCTCCCTGATCAGATCGAATGCGGCGCTCAATGCATCCAGGGGTCCCGCCGACGAGATTTGCTCGCAGCCCACTTCAATGGCTTTGACTTGCGAATCGAGCAGATCGCAAATCCGGCTGTCGGCGCCGATTTCCCGCCACCGCCAGCTGATCTCCCTGATAATCCGGGCGCCCTTGCGGATCGGCGCCAGATTCTCGTCCAGCGCCAGGCTATCGATCGCCGCCGACGCGGCGGCGTGGGCCTGATCGACCGCGCGCCTGATCGCGACCAGCGCCTCCTTGAGCCCGCTTTCGGGAGCCGGTTGCTTCTGGGCGGCAAGGCTTTCCTCGATCCGCGCCACGGCATCGAGCACCATGCGGGTGTCGGCATTGCGGTTGCGCCTGGCATACTCGCCGAGAAACCAGCGGCCCCGCGAGGTCTCCATGAACGCCTGATTGATCGCCTCATAGTCCTCCTCGCTCGGCAGCGCCGCGCGAGCGGAAATCGGCGATAGGGCAAATGCTTCGTTGGCCATGACAAACTCATCGCGCAAATCACCGCGCGTTACGCTAACGATCATCACGATATCAAGCGAATCGCAATTGAATTGATGCCGCCCGAATCACAAATCCCCATCGCATCTCACGAGGCGTCCCGCCGATTCGCGACCAGGCTGGCGCTGTTTTACGGCACGCTGTTCGGAATGGTGGGCACCCATCTGCCGTTCTTTCCGGTGTGGCTCCGGGCGGTCGGGATCGACGCGTCGTGGATCGGGATCATTACCGCCGTGCCTTCGGTGACGCGGTTCACGATCCTGCCGTTCGTGACCGGCCGTGTCGAAAGGCGCGGGTCGCTGCGCGGCGCAATCGTCGTCACGGCGTTTGCAACCGCGCTCGGGTTTTCGGTGGTCGGAACCCAGCATCTGCCGTTCATCGTATTCCTCGCCTACGCCGTCACCGCCTGCGTGTGGACGCCGATGGTGCCGCTGACCGATGCCTATGCGCTGCGGGGCGTGGCGCGCTACGGCCTGAATTACGGGCCGCTGCGGCTGTGGGGCTCGGCGGCGTTCGTGGTGGGCGCACTGGCCTGCGGACTGCTGGTCGATGTCATCGCGGCGCGGCACCTGATCTGGGTCATTGCCGCGATGGCAGGGCTCGGCGCCGCCGTCAGCTTCGGGCTGCAGCGGCTGGACAATCCGGGGAAGGCCCCGGTGGTGGCGCACAGCGCGCCCGCGTTGCTGCGCGAGCCCGGCTTCCTCGCCATCATCGTGGCGGCGGCGCTGATCCAGGGCAGCCACGCCGCCTACTACACCTTCGCCTCCATCACCTGGCAGGGCGCCGGCCTCGGCGGGCTGACCATTGCCGGGCTCTGGGCGATAGGGGTGTTCGCCGAGATCGTGGTGTTCGCGCTGTCGCCGCGATTTACGCTGCAGCCTTCGGTGCTGGTCGTGATCGGGGGGCTCAGCGCGGTCGCCCGCTGGCTGATCACGGCGCAGGAGCCCTCGGTCGCGGTGCTGTCAGTGGTTCAACTGGCGCACGGGCTGACCTATGGACTGACCCAGGTCGGCACCATGGGACTGTTGGTGCGTCATGTGCCGGTTCATGTGATGGCGCGGGGGCAGGGTTATTACGCGGCCTGCAGCGGCATCGTCGCCTCAAGCGCATCGATCCTGTCCGGCGCGATCTATGCCCGTTACGGGCAGGGCGTTTACTACGTCATGGCCGCGATGGCGCTGTCAGGCGCGGTGGCGATGTGGCTGGCGCGGCATCGGCTGGCGGATCATCCCCAAAGTGCGGCCTCGGGCGGATAGACCAGGCTGCCGTCGTAACGCAATCCGCCCTCTCGGTCGCGCGCCAGCAGCAGGGGACCATCGAGATCGACGAAGCGGGCCTGTTGCGCAAGCAGCATTGCCGGCGCCATCGCCAGCGAAGTGGCGACCATGCAGCCGATCATGATCTGAAATCCCATCGCGCGCGCCGCGTCCGCCATCACAAGCGCCTCCGTCAGCCCGCCGGTCTTGTCGAGCTTGATATTGACGGCATCGTAGCGCTCGCGCAGTCCATCCAGCGACGCCCTGTCGTGCACGCTTTCGTCGGCACAGACCGAAAGCGGCCTGCGGATACGCTTAAGCGCCTCATCCTGACCGGCAGGAAGCGGCTGCTCGACCAGCGTGACGCCGGCAGCCGCGCAATCGGCGAGATTTTGTTCGAGATTGTCCGATGTCCACGCCTCGTTGGCATCGACGATGAGTTCGGATTTGGGGGCGGCCTGGCGCACCGCGGCGATGCGCCTCCCGTCGCCGTCGCCGCCGAGCTTGATCTTGAGCAGCGGCCGGTGCGCGGCCTTTAAGGTCGCCGCCGCCATCGCCTCCGGCGAGGCAAGCGAGATCGTATAGGCGGTGATGCAGGGCTCGGGCGCAGGGCGTCCGAGCAGGTCCCAGACGCGCTGACCGCTGGTCTTGGCCTCGAGGTCCAATAGCGCGCAATCCAGCGCGTTGCGGGCGGCGCCCGGGGGCATCGCGGCCTGCAGGGCCTGCCGGTCGAGCCCGCGCGATACCGGTTCCCGCATCGACTGGAGGGCGGCCAGCGTGGCTTCCGGGGTCTCGCCATAGCGGGGATAGGGGACGCATTCCCCGCGCCCGGTCAGGCCGCCCCGGCCAAGTTCCGCAACTACCGTCACCGCCTCGGTCTTGGCGCCCCGGCTGATGGTGAAGGAACCCGCGATCGGCCAGCGTTCGATTCTGGCTGACAGCATTGAGGATTGGCTGGAAGTCATTTTAATATCTGGCAATTTCTGAACCTAAGCTTGCCCGGCGCAACCAAGTATGGCTGGTTAGGGGCGTGTTCTACAAGGCAGCGGGCTTAACTGTTGGATCTTTCCATTTCCAGGAATTGCGGAGAATCGGCGCAGGAGGCGGCCACGTGAACGGCGACCCGACATTGGAGCGGATTGCGCGCGGCAACGGACTTGCGCTGTGCGCCGCGGGGTCGTGGACCGCCCGCTTTGCGCCGGTGCTCGAAGAGATCGTTGCCGACGCCGAAAAGCTGACCGGGAGCCGGCCCAACATTTTCATCGACGTGTCGCAGGTCTCAAAACTCGACACCTTCGGCGCCTGGCTGATCGAACGGCTTCGCCGCAGCCTGACCCAGGGCGGCGTCGAGGCGAAGATCGCAGGCCTTTCGGCGAACTATTCAAGCCTGGTCGACGAAGTCCGCCGGGTAAAGGCAGCCCCCGCGATCGACACCACATCGGTGACGATTACGGGGATGCTGGACCAGGTCGGCCGCAGCATGGCCGGCATCGGCGCAACCATCGTCGGACTGATCGACATGCTCGGCGCCGTGCTGGCCGCGAGCGGCAGGGTGATGCTTCACCCCCGGGGCTTCCGCCTGACCTCGACCGTGCATCATCTGGAGCAGGTGTGCTGGCGCGCGGTGCCGATCGTCGTACTCATCACCTTCCTGATCGGCTGCATCATCTCCCAGCAGGGCATCTTCCATTTCCGCAAATTCGGCGCGGATATCTTCGTGGTCGACATGTTGGGCGTGCTGGTGCTGCGCGAAATCGGCGTGCTCCTGGTGGCGATCATGGTGGCGGGCCGCTCGGGCAGCGCCTACACCGCCGAACTCGGCTCCATGAAGATGCGCGAGGAGATCGATGCGCTGCGCACCATGGGTTTCGACCCGATCGAGGTTTTGATCCTGCCGCGGATGCTGGCGCTGGTCATTGCGCTGCCGATTCTGGCCTTTCTCGGCGCCATTGCGGCGCTGTATGGCGGCGGGCTGGTGGCGTGGCTCTACGGCGGTGTCGATCCCGAAGCGTTCCTGCTTCGGCTGCGGGATGCGATCTCGATCGATCACTTCACCGTCGGCATCATCAAGGCGCCTGTGATGGCAGCCGTGATCGGCATCGTCGCCTGCGTCGAGGGGCTTGCGGTGCAGGGCAGTGCGGAATCGCTCGGCCAGCACACCACGTCCTCGGTGGTGAAGGGAATCTTCTTCGTCATCGTCATGGATGGCGTGTTCGCGATCTTCTTCGCATCGATCGGAATGTGACGATGGCGCCTGAACCGCAAAACGCCATCATCCGGGTTCGCGATATCTCGGTGCAGTTCGGCTCGACCAAGGTTCTGGACGGGCTCAATCTCGACGTTAAGCGCGGCGAGATCCTGGGCTTCGTCGGTCCGTCCGGCGCGGGCAAGTCGGTATTGACGCGCACCATCATCGGCCTCGTGCCCAAGGTCTCGGGCCGCATCGAGGTGTTCGGGGTCGATCTCGACGCGGCAAACGCCGCGGAACGGCGCGGCGTCGAGCGCCGCTGGGGAATCCTGTTCCAGCAGGGCGCGTTGTTTTCCTCACTCACGGTGCGGCAGAACATCCAGTTCCCGGTGCGCGAATATCTCAACCTCTCGCAGCGACTGCTCGACGAGATTACGGAAGCCAAGCTCGGCATGGTGGGGTTGCGCCCGGAAGTGGCCGACCGTTTTCCCTCGGAACTCTCCGGCGGCATGGTCAAGCGCGTGGCGCTGGCCCGGGCGCTCGCGCTCGATCCGGAACTGGTGTTCCTCGACGAGCCGACCTCCGGCCTCGATCCGATCGGCGCCGGCGACTTCGACGAACTGGTCCGGACCCTGCAGCGTACTTTGGGCCTGACCGTTTTCATGGTAACCCACGATCTGGACAGCCTTTATACCGCGTGCGACCGCATTGCCGTTTTAGGGAACGGTAAGATCATTGCTGCAGGGTCGATGGCCGACATGCAGGCCTCGCAGCATCCCTGGTTGAGGGCCTATTTCCACGGCAAGCGCGCCCGGGCGGTCATGGGCTAGAGCATGATCCCGAAACGTGGATGCCGCTTTTCGGAAAAGATCATGCTCAAAGCGAAGAGATAAACGGCGGCTCTGATGCAGCGAAGCTGAATCAGTGCCTGGTATTGGAGTTGGTTGATGGAAACGCGGGCGAACTTCGTCCTGATCGGGTCGTTCACGCTGGCGGTGATTGCCGCAGCGTTCGGCTTTGTGCTGTGGTTCCAGAGCCTCCACACCACCAAGGCGCGCAGCCCGATCCGCATCATCTTCGAAGGCCCGGCGTCGGGCCTGCGCAACGGCGGCAGCGTGAATTTCAACGGCATCCGGATCGGCGAAGTGATCTCCGTGAAGCTCGACAACCCGCGTCGTGTTGTCGCACTCGCCATGGTCGGAAACGACGCTCCGATCCGCAAGGACACGCTGGTCGGGCTCGAATTCCAGGGGCTGACCGGCGTCGCCGCGATATCGCTGAAGGGCGGCGAGGAGGCCGCGCCCTCGGTTCCCCTGGATGAGGATGGCATCCCCGTGCTGACGGCCGATCCCAACGCGCTGCAGGACGTCACCGAGGCGATACGAGGGACGCTGCAGAACATCAACAGGGTGGTGTCAGACAATCAGGAGTCGATCAAGAATTCCCTGCGCAACCTCGACACCTTCACCTCCTCGCTGGCGCGCAATTCCGAGAAGATCGACAGCGTCATGCTCAAGGTCGACGGCGTGATGGGCAAGGCCGACAACCTGATGCTCGGTCTCAATACGCTGGCCGGCGGCAAGGAGGGCAGCGAGCTGTTCCAGGCGGTGAAATCGATCCGCGAACTGGCGGAAGATTTCGACAAGCGATCGGGCGCCCTGATGTCCGACGGCCGCCGCACGCTCGGCGACATCAGCCGCGCGGTGAACAATCTCGATCGCAACCCGACGCGGCTCTTGTTCGGCGCCGGCAACAGCAACGCGGCGCCGGCGGAGGCGCCCAAGCCGGCGGCCCCCGCGGCGGCGGGCGAGAAGAAGAAGCCGTAGGCGTTCGGGGAGGCCCCGGACTTCGCGTGGGCTCATCCGGGCTACGCGTTTGTTCCACACAAGTCGTCATACCCCGCCACCGGGTCTCGCCTTCGGCGAGCCCGATGACAGGCTCCAGCGGGGTATCCAGTACGCCGCGGCTTTTCGATTCCGTCACTGGCGTCTCTGGAATACTGGATCATCCGCTTTCGCGGATGATGACAGCCGCGGGGTGTGCCACTGATTCAAATTTCAAACAGCCAACAGCAACGTCATTGCGACCCGTTGGCTCCTCGCAATGACGTCAAGAGACAACTTCGCGATCTCGCGGCGTGACGCGCCCGAGGTTTGCCAGAAATTTCCTTACCCTCCAATCAGAGGGCGCAGGGAATGCCGGGCGCTCGATGCGCCCGCAGCCTCGCGTGCGAAATGAAACAAAGCACACGAGCATAGTCACTACGGTCACACCGGTTCACCCGGCATTCCCTACGCAATGGTTTTAACGGTTTCCTTCGTGCTCTCCCCGGTG